>NZ_JBALOW010000113.1:0-17097 GCF_036965085.1 Bacillus sp. JJ1532 | reverse complement strand
ATTATTCTGGCTAAAAAGATGGTTTAAGTTCATTTATCTATTGATTAAAATGATTTATCTATTTGAATAGCTTAAAAAATAAAATATATTAAGAAAATTCAATTGACATTATTATTCTATGCATTTATATTTTTATTATAGAGAAATAGGAAAGTGCCTATTTTTTCTTAGTTCATTATTATGTAAAAATAGCTATCTATAATAGAGGTGGCGATGCAATCAGCTAATGCTGATATCAAACTCGATTAAGTAAATAGGCAGTTGTTCACCTAGGTAAGAAGTAATCTACTCTAAAATAAATAACATTAATATTAATAATTGTAACTTTTTGTATGCGCTTACAAATGTATACCTGAGTTCCTAAAACTACTTCAATAATTCTCTACAAAAGATGACTTCTTCCTTTATTCTAGATGACTCTGTTGTTTGGATACCTGGTAAACATCTGGACCTTTGATCTTAGTCAAATATGGAAAAATTGTGCAATACTTTAATCGCGTTATTAGTTTAGTAAACAATTGTACCCACCTCGAAAAACAGGGAGTGAGAAATCTATGCATGAACAACAATTGGAGAGAGGTCTAAAGAACAGGCATGTCCAACTAATCGCCATTGGCGGGGCGATCGGAACTGGATTATTTCTTGGAGCAGGAAAATCTATTCATTTAACAGGGCCTTCAATTTTATTTGCTTATATGATTACAGGCATAGTTTGCTTTTTAATCATGCGCTCACTTGGAGAGCTGCTCTTAAGTAATCTGAAATATCATTCTTTTGTTGACTTTGTTCAAGATTATTTAGGGAATATGGCAGCATTTATCACCGGATGGACCTACTGGTTTTGCTGGATTTCAATTGCAATGGCTGACTTAACAGCAGTTGGTCTTTACTTTCAGTATTGGTTCCCTAGTGTACCACAGTGGATGCCAGCTTTAATTGCGCTTGTCGTGTTGCTCGTTATGAACCTGGCAACTGTAAAACTTTTTGGCGAATTGGAATTTTGGTTCGCATTAATTAAAATTATCGCGATTCTAGCACTAATTGTCGTTGGAATTTTTATGATTATTACTGGCTTTACCTCGAATGCAGGCACAGCTAGTCTCACGAATTTATGGAGTCACGGCGGAATGTTCCCGAATGGCTTAAATGGCTTTATTCTCTCATTCCAGATGGTCGTGTTTGCGTTTGTTGGTATTGAGCTTGTGGGACTGACAGCAGGTGAAACGAAAGATCCAGAAAAAGTAATCCCAAAAGCAATTAATAGTATTCCTATTCGGATTATTATTTTCTACATTGGTGCACTGATTGTTATTATGAGTGTATATCCGTGGAACTCGATCAACCCAATGGAAAGTCCGTTCGTTCAAGTTTTCGTAGGACTAGGTATCACAGCTGCTGCTGGTATCGTCAACTTTGTCGTTCTTACATCCGCAGCTTCTGCAGGTAATAGCGCCGTTTTTAGTACAAGCCGGATGCTATACTCTCTTGGAAAAGATAATAATGCACCTGTTCCATTTACAAAACTTGATTCCCGTAAAGTACCTTCCAATGCATTGATCTTTTCAACTGGCGTCATACTCATTTCTGTTGTTTTAAACTATGTAATGCCAGAGGGAGTATTTACACTGATTACAAGTGTTTCTACCGTATGTTTCATCTTCATTTGGGGAATTACGGTTATCAGCCATTTGAAATACCGTAAAACAAGGCCAGATTTAGCGAAAGTGAATAAATTTAAATTACCGCTTTATCCATTTTCCAATTACTTGATTCTTGCTTTCCTAGCGTTCGTTCTTGTAGTACTTGCACTAGCGGAAGATACTCGTGTTGCCTTGTTTGTAACTCCTGTTTGGTTTATTATTCTGGTTGTGATTTATAAGATTCGGCAAACAAAGGCAAATCATGAGAATAAAGGAAATGTAGCGTAAAATTTAGATGCAATGGATAAAATTCCGATTAGCATGGTGATCAACACTTTCTAAATTAATAAAGTTTTTCCAGAAAAATATTGACATATTATGATAAAACTCTTATTCTAATAATTACAAAAATTAAATATAGTACGGATGATAGTTGTGGGAGAGTGTAGTCGTCAATACCACCGAAGGAGCAAGTTCCAAAAATACCCTTGGAACTAATCTCTCAGGTAGAAGAACTACAACTGGACGTTACTCTGGAGAGCGCGTTTAATTAAACGCCACCAAAGGGGAAGACTCTTATAAAGAGTTAAACTCTCAGGTAAAAGGACAGAGAAGGGGGAGAGAGCGCATCAATACCCTTTTCTGTCCTTTTTTGTGTTCAAAAAATGACAGCAAAGCGTATTGTCTACCTGCCTTTGTCTTGGAAAAGAATAAATGTAGCTGAACAAACGATTTTTAAATTCCCAAAATTGCAAATTTATAATTTTTAAAACAGCTAGGGAAAGTCAGAATTGAAAATCAAGGAGGAATAGATATGAGTTTACGGGAAAATGATTCAACCATTTTTGAAGCGATCGAGAAGGAAAGTCACCGCCAGCATCATGCATTAGAGTTAATTGCATCAGAAAATTTTGTAAGCGATGATGTATTAGAAGCCATGGGGAGCGTATTGACTAATAAATATGCAGAAGGGTACCCAGGTAAGCGTTATTACGGTGGATGCGAAAATGTAGATGTTGTTGAAAATGTTGCTATTGAACGTTTAACTAAATTATTTGGCGCTAAATTTGCAAATGTCCAAGCTCACTCAGGTGCCCAAGCGAATACAGCTGTATTTTTTGCCTTGCTTCAGCCAGGCGATAAAATTATGGGAATGAATTTATCACACGGTGGGCATCTAACCCATGGAAGTCCGGTAAACATGTCAGGAAAATGGTTTGAGGTTGTGTCTTATGGAGTAAGAGAAGATAATCACCTGATCGATTATGATGAACTTGAAGCAATTGCTGAAAAAGAACAGCCAAAATTAATTATTGCTGGCGGAAGCGCATATACAAGAATAATTGATTTTGCCCGATTTAGAGAAATTGCCGATAAAGTTGGCGCAAAATTGATGGTTGATATGGCGCATATTGCAGGACTTGTTGCTGCAGGTCTACATCCTTCACCTATTCCGTTTGCAGATGTCGTGACTAGCACAACGCATAAAACATTAAGAGGTCCACGTGGCGGTATTATTTTGACGAATGATGAAGATATAATTAAAGCTATTAATAAAGCCGTGTTCCCTGGAATTCAAGGCGGCCCACAAATGCATATTATTGCTGCGAAGGCTGTTGCATTTAATGAAGCATTGCAGCAAAGTTTTAAAGAGTATGCTAAACAAGTCATCGAAAATGCAAAAACGCTTGGTCAAGAGTTAGTGAAAGAAGGAGCAGCCCTCGTTTCTGGAGGAACTGATAATCATATCGTATTACTAGATGTTCGCCCTTGGGATTTAACAGGCAAAGAGGCGGAAAAGCTGCTTGAAGAAGCAGGCATCACCGTCAACAAAAACACAATCCCATACGATCCGCAAAGTCCGTTTGTTACAAGCGGAATCCGCATGGGTACACCTGCTTTAACGACACGCGGAATGAAAAAAGAAGAAATGGTTGAAATTGCGAAAATTATCGCATCTGTTTTAAAGAGTAAAGGGGATCCAGCTGTTTTAGAAAAAGCAAAAGAACAAACAAAAACGATTTGTGTCAGGTATCCACTTTTTCAAAAACCAGTGCTTGTGTAAGTATGACCATGTTAAGATGGGCTAAGCCGCTATCGGGTTCTGTTACCAATCACAAACAATAAAAAAAATGACTATCAATTGTTTACTAATTTGATAGTCATTTTTTATTGGTTTCGTAGCGATTTTTATGTCATAAGCTGCTTAAACTATAATTTATAGGTATCTGTATGCTGTAGGTCTACCTTCCATTTTAGAAGAGGTAATATGATACTGTTTTACCTCAAGTTATGAAAAAAATTATATTAAATCGTAATTAGAAATACTTCTTTTAAAAACTGATTTTTTTCTTTTTCAGTTAAATCCCACTTATTTTTCTGCCTGTTTTTAGTTTCAGTAACTGTTAAACCATTTAACGTAATTCTGCCGGTCTTTGTTGCGATAGTTACAATATCTCCATGTGTAAATGATGAATCAGGGGATGTTTGATTGTAAAGTAAGCCTTCAGTGAACTCACCGATTTGTTTTGGTAAGTCAGAAAACCGATATAATATTTTCCACTCCTGCTCTTCATATCTTTGGAGATCGTAAATCGTATCAGCTGTTTTATTGACCCTATAGGTCCCACTCACATCAGTACGTTCTTCACCAGTTAATGGTACAGGCTGTCTGACAGAGTCACCGAATCCAACATCAACAAGATAGGGCTTATCGAGCTGAACAATGATTGCGGCATGGGTATCTTGTTTTGCCCATCCGGTTGACTTATTGACCGTACAAGCAATTAAATGAGACTTAAAGCCGAGCTCGGTTAATAATTGCTGGAAAAGACCATTTAGTTCATAGCAATAACCGCCGCGATGCAGGCCAATTACTTTATTGTAAATTCGGTATATGGCTAATTCAATATTAATCTTTCTTGTAACATCGAGATTTTCAAAAGGGATCTTTTCCATGTGATTCTTTTGCAATAATGATAGGTAGTCAAGCGTTGGAGAACTTTTCTCAACAACCAATCTCTTTAAATATTCTCGAACTTCCATGAAAACCATCCTTTAAAAATGATTTTTGAGTAAAAGGGAAGCAATTATTATTTGACGTAAATTAATTTATCCTTTTTAGAAACTACCTTGCCAATAATGGACGCATATGGCAATCCAGCTTCATGTAATTTTGATATATAGTCGGTCGCCTGATTTTCCGGCATTGAAACAAGCAACCCTCCAGAAGTAATCGCGTCACATAATATTAATTGGTTTTCAAAGGAGATATTATCGTATTGTACATCCTCAATAAGCCATTTATGGTTCGCTTTAGAGCCCCCTGGGACGATTCCTTGTTCAGCAAGCTTGTATGTACCGTCTAAAAGCGGAACCTTATCGAAATAAACTTCAAAGCTTACATCACTTCCACGAGACATTTCACTTCCATGTCCAAGTAATCCGAACCCGGTTACGTCTGTTACAGCATGGGGTTCAAAGGCAGTCAAAATTTCTGCAGCCGTTTTATTTAACAAGGCCATTGTATCGGTAACCGCTCGTTCTTGATCCTCTGTAACAGCACCCCTTTTGATCCCAGTCGTCAAAATCCCAACACCAATTGGTTTTGTTAAAACAAGGGAATCCCCTGGTTTTGCACCGACATTTTTCCAGAAACGTTCTGGATGAACAATCCCTGTGACAGACAACCCAAATTTAGGTTCCTGATCATCAACAGAATGCCCGCCAACCGTAATGGCCCCAGCCTCATTCACTTTATCGGCTGCACCTCTTAAAATCTCAGCCAGCATATCTGGTCCAAGTTTTTTTACAGGATAGCCAACAATATTAAGCACTGTTTTTGGCTGACCGCCCATCGCATATACATCACTTAATGCATTTGCGGCGGCAATTTGACCAAACATGTATGGATCATCAACAATTGGAGTGAAATAATCAACTGTTTGAATTAAAGCTATGGAATCGGTTAATTGATATACACCAGCATCATCTGATGTTTCATGGCCGACAAGCAGCTCAGGTACTCGTTCTTGCTTTGGTAATAGACGCAAAACTTGCGTCAAGTCCTCTGGACCAATTTTGCAGCCTCAGCCGGCTTTTGTTGACAAGGAAGTCAACCGAATTTTTTCATGCTCGCTCATTTTGCCACCTCCACACTCAGTATACCTTTATTTAACAATAAAATCACAAAATTAATACTGATTGTTTGCGGAAGAAACGTGATTATAATAAAATGGGGCATATATAAAATATGAATATTTAAAAAATGTTTTTGAAGGAGGCCGAAGTTTGAATAAATTAAAAATCATTATTGAATTTTGCATGATGTGAAATTATGCACCTAAAGCTGCGCGTGCCGCAGAAGAATTACTAACACATTTCCGTCATGATATAGAAAAATTAGAGCTCATACCTAGCAAAGGCGGAGTATTTGAAGTGATTGTAAACGGAGAAAAGATCTACTCAAAAGATGAAATTGGATTATTTCCAAAAACAAATGATCTTATAGAAAAAATACAGAGCAAATTTGTAGAATAAACCTTCTTCTAAATGAGGAAGGTTTTTTTACTCCTAATTTCAAACAAATAATATTATTATGTAAACTAAATCTATTTTCATTGCTAATAGGATGGAGAATTTTGCTAGTAAATAATGATATAATAGTTTAATGAGGATTGGAGTGAAAGCTGTGAAACAGTTGCTAAGAAATATTCCCCCTGTGCATGAGCTGCAAAAAGACAATCGTTTTAATCTGTTGGCAGAAACTCACGGGATTGATTTTATACATATGACGAATCAGCTTAAAATTGTACTTTCTGAAGTTCGAGAAGAATTGACTTTAAATAAATGGTTTGGCGCAGTACCTGGCAGCAAGGATTTCATCGATGAGATTTTTAATAGGCTAGAGGCTGCCCTGCTTAAACAACTAAATTACACATTAAAGCGTGTGATTAATGCGACAGGGACAATCCTTCACACAAATCTTGGCAGAGCACGATTAAGTGATCACGCCGCCCAGCACATGCTTGAAATAGCCCTTCATTATTCCAATTTAGAGTATCAATTGGAGGAAGGAAAGCGCGGCTCCAGACATAGTCATGTAGAAGCGCTGATTAAGGAGCTAACCGGTGCAGAAGCGGCGATGGTTGTAAATAATAATGCCGCTGCTGTTTATTTGATATTGAAGGCTTTAGCGAAAAATAAGGAAGTAGTCGTATCACGCGGTCAGCTCGTTGAAATAGGCGGATCCTTCAGAATCTCCTCCATTATGGGAGAAAGCGGGGCAGAGCTTGTTGAAGTTGGAACAACCAATAAAACACATCTTGCTGACTATGAAAATGCGATTACTGAACAAACAGCGATGATATTAAAAGTACATACTAGTAATTTTAAAGTAATCGGGTTTACAAAAGCAGTTGGAACAGAAGAATTAGCAAAGCTCTCCAGGGAAAAAAACATCATTTTCTATGAGGATTTGGGAAGCGGGGCTCTCTACGATTTTCAAAAACATGGTATCGGTGAGGAACCTGTTGTGAAAGATGTAATTAAGCAGGGGGCAGATATAGTTTCCTTTAGCGGAGATAAGCTATTAGGAGGTCCGCAAGCTGGAATTATTGCCGGTAAGAAAGAGTTAATTAGCCTAATAAAAAAACACCAGCTTTCTCGTGTTTTGAGGGTGGATAAAATGACTCTTGCAGCTCTCGAGGGGACATTGCTGGATTATGTTAAAGGGGATGAGGGGTTAAAAAATATCCCTGTTATTAGAGATATTTTAGTATCACAAGATGATCTTAGGGTAAGGACAGAGGCCTTTATTAAAAAATTGTTATGCTCTTCTGATCAATATATCCTTTCTATTATGGAAAGTTTTGCACAAATAGGGGGAGGGACGATGCCAGAGGTTAGTCTTCCTTCATTTGTTTCTGTCATTAAGCACAAAAAATGGGAAGCAGAGCAGCTTGCTAAAAAATTAAGAACAGAATTCTCTCCTGCCATAGTTGTGCGTATTCAGAAAGAAGAAGTATTAATTGATTTAAGAACCGTTTCAGCGGATGAAGAAGCTTATATATTAGAAGCACTTCAGGCCCTATAAGCCTTTACAAAAAGCGTTCTCCAAAAAAACTTGGGGAACGCTTTTTTTTTACATATCATGGCTGGAATTGTTTTTTTGTCTCGTATGATTTCTGTTTTTCACCTTTTTTGATCCGCTTAACGGTTCGGGCTGTCCGGAATTATCTCCTTTAGGTGCATTTTTTCGCATATCCTTACTATCGTTCTTATTCATTTAAACATCCCTCCTAACAAATAGCATGGAAGGAAGCCGAAAAATTATACAGAATATTTTTTTTGATGACTGCACAATTTAACTTTATTCAGCATAAGTTTTCACCTTTATGGATGAAGCTGAATCCAAATGGGTATCTAATTCAGTGAGGATTCAAGCCTGGCTGAATTAAGTTGCCTCCGGCGGATGCCTCAGATTTTTAAAGGAATTTATCGAGTGTTGCTCGATAAAAATCTGGGCGCAAATACGCCAAGGCGAATTTGATAATTTATTTAAATAAAGGAGTGAAACAGGGGATGCCATATAATAAGAATAAACAGCAAGCATTTCAGGCTGCACAGCAGGGAATGGAGGATGCGCAGGAGCTCTATTATGAAATTGTTAGGGATTCTGCCAATTACGGTCATCAGCTTAAGCATCTAAAACAAGAAGTAAACGAAGCTTACGAACAAATTGAAAATGCACTCGAGGTTGCATCTGAAACGCAGAGAATGCAGTTAGAAAAATTCCAGCAGGACTTAAGCACAATCGTTAATGAAGTAAATCAATACCATTAATATAGGATGTCAATTAAATAGCTGATAAAGGAAGCGATAAGAGATTCGCTTCCTTTTTCGTTTTTCGCCGATTAATCCAGATAGATCCTCCGCTGTATTTAAAACTTCCTTTATTTATTTTTCTTTCGCTTTTTATTATTTTGCTTCTGCATCTCTGATAAAGGCTCATTTGAAAATTCTTCATTATACCCTGCACCCATTCCTTGCCCTTTTGCCGCATTCATCCCTGGAACAATATGATTAGATTTCCTTTTTGCCACTACATTCACCTCCAACAGTTATTTTTTGCAAATTTCTTCAAATTATGTCGATTCTATATTCCTTTTTTTATTATTTTTTAAGTGAATATATTTTGGTAACATAATATACTTATTTGTACAAATGTTAATGACAAAGAAAAAATCACTATAATATATGTTATTTCATGGAAATAGATGTATTATCGTTTTTGATATAAGAAAAACTTATCAAAAACAATAACTTTCTTGTTATTTACTTATGTCACACATTGTATTAAGATTATTGTTGAGAAGAGTAGATGGTCAAAAATCCCATCTATTCGACAAATTTCTAAATCTTTATATTTGATTAAATATGTAAAAGGGGGATAAACCCATGGTGAAAAATGATGTATTTAATGCCCGTAAGTCATTTGAATTAGACGGGAAGCGTTATCATTATTATCATTTAGGTGCTTTAGAAAAAGCTGGTATCGGCAATGTAGCAAATCTGCCGTACTCTATTAAAGTATTATTAGAATCTGTTCTTCGTCAATTTGACGGTCGTGTTATTACGCAAGAACATGTAGAAAACTTAGCAAAATGGGGCACGGATGAAGTTAAAGAGGTTGACGTACCATTCAAACCTTCACGTGTAATCCTGCAAGACTTTACTGGAGTTCCTGCGGTTGTAGATTTAGCATCTCTTCGCAAGGCTATGGCAGACATGGGGGGAGACCCAGATAAAATCAACCCTCTTAAGCCAGTTGACCTTGTTATTGACCACTCTGTTCAAGTTGACCAATTCGGTTCTCCTGAAGCATTAGATGCTAATATGAAGCTTGAATTTGAAAGAAATGCGGAGCGTTATCAATTCCTAAGCTGGGCACAAAAAGCGTTCGATAACTACCGTGCTGTACCGCCTGCTACAGGTATCGTTCACCAAGTAAACCTTGAGTATCTTGCAAGTGTTGTTCATGCAATTGAAAATGAAGATGGAGAATTCGAAGCATTCCCAGACACATTAGTAGGTACTGATTCCCATACAACTATGATCAACGGTATTGGTGTTCTTGGCTGGGGTGTTGGAGGAATTGAAGCGGAAGCTGGAATGCTTGGACAGCCTTCATATTTCCCTGTACCTGAAGTTGTAGGTGTGAAGCTAATTGGAGAACTTCCAGACGGAGCAACGGCTACTGACTTAGCATTAAAAGTAACACAAGTTCTTCGTGCACATGGTGTTGTCGGAAAATTTGTTGAATTTTTTGGTCCTGGCGTCACTGAACTGCCGCTTGCTGACCGCGCAACAATTGCTAACATGGCACCTGAATATGGTGCAACTTGCGGATTCTTCCCAGTTGACGCGGAATCACTTGAATACATGCGCTTAACTGGCCGTTCTGAGGAACAAATTAAATTAGTAGAAACATACTCTAAAGAAAATGGATTATTCTTCGATCCTTCATTAGAGCCAGTTTATACAAATGTTGTAGAGATTAATCTTTCTGATATCGAAGCAAACCTTTCTGGTCCAAAGCGTCCACAGGACTTAATTCCACTTTCAGCGATGAAACAGGAATTTAACAAAGCATTAACTGCTCCACAAGGCAACCAAGGCTTTGGTTTAGATGGAAAGGAAATTGATAAGGAAGTAACAGTTAAATTCAATAATGGCGATACAACAGAAATGAAAACAGGTGCTGTTGCAATTGCTGCCATTACGAGCTGTACAAATACTTCTAACCCATATGTATTAGTTGGTGCTGGTTTAGTTGCGAAAAAAGCCGTTGAACTTGGCATGGAAGTTCCAAAGTTTGTTAAGACTTCTTTAGCACCAGGTTCTAAAGTTGTAACTGGTTACCTTCGTGATTCAGGTCTTCAGCCTTATCTAGATCAATTAGGTTTTAACATTGTTGGTTATGGCTGTACTACTTGTATCGGTAACTCTGGACCACTTAAAGAAGAAATCGAAAAGGCTATCGCTGAAAGCGATCTTTTAGTAACATCAGTTCTTTCTGGTAACCGTAACTTTGAAGGACGTATTCATCCATTAGTAAAAGCTAACTACTTGGCTTCACCACCGTTAGTTGTTGCTTATGCGTTAGCTGGCACAGTGGATATTGACCTTCAGAAGGATGCTATTGGAAAAGATAAAGATGGAAATGACGTGTTCTTTAAAGATATTTGGCCAACTACTGCTGAGGTAAATGAAGTTGTTAAGCAAACGGTAACACCAGAATTATTCCGTAAAGAATATGAGAATGTATTTGGTGACAATGCTCTTTGGAATAAAATCCAAACAAGCAGTGAGCCGCTTTATTCTTTCGATGAAACATCAACATATATCCAAAATCCTCCTTTCTTTGAAGGGTTAAAGGCAGATCCGGATGAAGTGAAGCCATTAAATAGTCTTCGCGTAGTTGGTAAGTTTGGCGATTCTGTTACGACTGACCATATTTCTCCTGCTGGTGCAATTGGCAAGAATACACCTGCTGGTAAATATTTATTAGAAAACGGAGTAGAGGTACGTGACTTTAACTCTTATGGTTCTCGCCGTGGTAACCATGAAGTAATGATGCGTGGAACATTTGCTAATATTCGTATCCGTAACCAAATTGCTCCAGGAACAGAAGGCGGTTTCACTACTCACTGGCCAACTGGTGAAGTGATGTCCATTTACGATGCTTGCATGAAGTACAAAGAAGAAGATACTGGTCTTGTTGTTCTAGCAGGTAAAGATTATGGAATGGGCTCTTCACGTGACTGGGCTGCAAAGGGTACAAATTTACTTGGAATTAAGACAGTTATTGCTGAAAGCTACGAGCGTATTCACCGTTCTAACCTTGTATTGATGGGGGTTCTTCCACTTCAATTCAAAGATGGTGATAGTGCAGAAACTCTTGGTTTAACAGGAAAAGAAACAATCGATGTTCAAATCGATGAAAATGTAAGACCACGTGATCTAGTAAAGGTAACTGCAACTGATGAAGAAGGCAATAAGAAAGAATTTGAAGTTCTTGTTCGTTTCGATTCAGAAGTAGAAATCGATTACTACCGTCATGGCGGGATTTTACAAATGGTTCTACGTGAAAAATTAGCTAATTAATTTAGTATACAAATAGCGCGTGGGGTTTCAAATGTTGAAACCTCACGCGCTTTTTTGTTCAAGCACTTATTTTTACAAACATAAAGGACTCTTGTATGTTTATAGAAAGAAAATGTGATTAGGAGGAAAGAGATGGGTGCAATTATGTTTGGCCCCTTTATGCTGAAATATGAATGGATTATTTTTTTTCTTGCCGGTATGACTGCTTATTTATTTATGAAATTCATGTCAAAAGAGGATCGTTCATTTCAGGAACTCTTTTTAAGTTCATTTTTAAACGCTGTTCTGATTGGATTTATCGTTTATAAATTTAGTTCCGTTATTTTTCAGCCAACGATTATTATAGAAGAGCCATTATCCATTCTTTATTCAACTGGCGGAACAAAGGGCAAACTGCTCGGCCTATTAATCGCAGTTATTTATTTTTATACAAAATATCGAAAAGGAAGCTGGCCGCTTAAGAACTGGTTTACGCATATTGTTTATGGAATTGTCACATTTTTCGTTGCTTTTTGGCTGTTCAGAACCTTATTTTTTCTGCTTGTCTAGGTTACAATACGATTAAATAGATAATAAGGGTGTTGAACAGCAAATGATTAAAAAGATCGTAGCAGCAAGTATTATTTTTGGCTTGATGGCAGCAGCAATTGTTCACGCGATGGATAAGGAAGAACCGAAAACGGAGAACCTTCCAGGGCTAAAGGTTGGATTAAAAGCACCTGATTTTGAATTAAAAAACTTAGATGGCGAAACAGTAAGGCTATCCGATTATAGAGGGAAAAAGGTGATCTTAAATTTTTGGGCAACATGGTGTCCTCCATGTAAAGCGGAAATGCCTGCAATGCAAAAGTTTC
This sequence comes from Bacillus sp. JJ1532, assembly GCF_036965085.1. Taxonomy (NCBI): domain Bacteria; kingdom Bacillati; phylum Bacillota; class Bacilli; order Caryophanales; family Bacillaceae; genus Bacillus; species Bacillus sp. JJ1532. The sequence continues at coordinate 4,436 of NZ_JBALOW010000113.1, read as the reverse complement.
ACGAAGAAGTCGGTGATAAAATAATTATACTGGCTGTTAATATTGATCCTGAGTATGATGTTGCTGGGTTTGCCAAGCAGATGGATATTCATTTTCCTATTCTTCTCGATGATAAAGATGAGGTAAATACTGCATATAAAATCTTAACCATTCCAACGACTTTCTTTATTAATGAAAAAGGGATTATTACACATAAGCATTTAAGTGCAATGACAATTGACATGATGAGAGAATATACAAAATAAGAATTCATCAGCTTATGCTGATGTTTTTCTTTTGTAAAATAAAATTTTCGAAAATTTGTAATAATTAAAACGGTTATTGACCATAATAAAAGTTAATATAGGTTTAAAGGAAGGTGACATAAAAATGAGAAAACCACGAAAACGCTCATTCGCCGAACTTGTTTCAGAAAATAAGCGACAAATATTAAAAGATCAGGCAGCAATGGAAAAAATTGAAGAGCGATTAGAAGAAAAGCGATTAAATAAAGCGGAATAACATTCTTTACCATAAATGCCCCCCTCCTCTACTGGACATACTTTTAATGAGGAGGGATTCTTATGAGTAATCCGAAACGAGAATCTGTGCAATATAATCCTAATCATATTGGGACAAAATCGCGCAGCTTTGGTGGAAATAAGGGGAAAAAAATGCAAAGCAATACTGGCGGAGTTCCCCAAGTAATACAAACAAAAGGTGAATAGCTTTCCTTTGAAACGACATACTAACTTTGTATCAGCACATCTTCAATAGGAGGTTATTTATTTATGGCTTATGAAAATAAACCTAAACCAGATGATCGCAGTGACAATGTTGAAAAACTAAATACGATGGTTGAAAACACAATTGAAAATATGAATGATGCTGAAGAAACGATGCAGTTTGCTGATGGAGAAGAGCGTGCAAAAATTGCCGCTAAAAATGAGCGCCGTAAGGAAAGTATTGAAGCAATGCGTGCGGAAATTCAAGATGAAAGCCAGGCACGGCAAAATGGTTATAAATAAATAAGCTACATTTAGAAGACCTGATCCCAAAGATCAGGTCTTCTTTTAATTCATATTTTTTTCCCTATCATTAAGTATGATATGATAGTTGTGGACTATAAAAGAAGAAGTGATGCAGATGGAAAAACAAAGACAGAACAAGTATATGAACAGTCAAATAAGGAATTGGGAATTGGAGTTTCAGCATAATGGTTATATTGAAAATGAAGCTGCAATATTAGCCTTCATCAAAACGTTAAATCAGAATGAAAATAGGGAACTAGTTTCAGAATTACTATCGCTCGCCGGTCGTTCAAGACTAGCAAAAGCAAAGGAAGATACTCTTGGTCTTGCGTGGATACAAAAAGCATATAGCTTAAATCCACATCATTCTAAAGCGGCTGAGATCATCGAACAAATGAATTGGAAAAACAAAGAAGTTTTATTAGATATTTTGTCGTTTCCTCCGCTTCGAGAAACAGATAATAAACAAGCGAAATTGCAAACCGTTAATCAGATTCAAGAACAATGTAGGATGTTTTTAGATCAAGCTGAAGAGGAGCGGGAGCAACTTACCAAAACTCAAGATAAACTGACGGATGACCATTTGATCAAATTATATTCAAGCATGGATATACTGTTAGATAAGGCTGAGGAGGAGACGTTAAAGCTTCTTAAAGCAAGTGAAGAATACATACAATCCGTTGTGGGAGTCTTTTATCACTCTTCGTATTACGCTGAAATGAAAGAAACTTTAGACCGGATTGAAGAGATTAAGACGAGCTGGGAATTGCTATTTAAAGAGGAATCATTAGAAGTTGAAACTGCAGCAAACCCACTGGAAGAATTGGAGAAATTGATCGGATTAGAACATGTTAAAGGGCGAGTAAGAGATTTTTACCGATATTTAAAGTATCAGAAGGATAGAAAAGCACTTGGTTTTCAATTAAAAGATGAATTAAGCCTGCATATGATTTTGACAGGAAACCCAGGAACTGGGAAATCGACATTAGCAAGGTTACTGGCAAAAATTTATTATCACCTTGGTTCATTATCTAAAGAAGCTGTAGTAGAAGTCGATCGTTCACAGCTAGTCGGCGCTTTTGTTGGGCAAACGGAAGAAAACGTACGGGCTGCAGTCCAAAAAGCACTTGGAGGAGTATTATTTATTGATGAGGCTTATAGTTTAAGAAGAGAAGGACAATCAAGCAATGATTATGGGCAAACGGTCATTGATACCCTCGTGTCATTAATGACAGGCCAAGAATATGGCGGGAAATTTGCTGTTATTATGGCCGGATACCCAGATGAGATGCGTCAGTTCCTTGATGCAAATCCTGGGTTAAGAAGTCGTTTTCCTCAATCGAATTTTATCCATCTGCCTGACTATTCAAATGATGAGCTCATTCAGATTGCCGATAAACTTGCTTTAGATAATGACTATGTTCTGACTGCTGAGGCAAAACAGGAGCTTGAAAAAAGGATTGAAATGGAAAGGGTAGATGATACGTTTGGAAATGCCCGGGCTGTAAAAAACATTGTCTTAGATGCTATTTTTAATAAAGGTGCTCATATTGATGATGGCGACAATTCCATATTAGATTATTCACTGCTCGATAATACAGATTTTGAAATGACTGCATGTGATGCGCCAATAAATCCTAAAAAACAATTAATGAATTTAATCGGTCTTCAAACGGTAAAAAACGAAGTGAATATGTTAACATCATTTGTAAGGATGCAGCAAATTAGAAGAGAAAAGGGACTTCCAGTCGTACCAATCCAGCTTCATTCAGTTTTTATTGGAAACCCGGGAACAGGAAAGACTACCGTTGCCAAAATTTATGCAGAGCTTTTAAAGGAATGCGGATTTTTAAAAAGAGGGCATTTAATTGTTGCAAGCCGAGCGGATTTTGTCGCTGGATATGTCGGACAAACTGCGATTAAAACGAAAAAGAAATTGAAAGAAGCACTTGGCGGAGTCCTCTTTATTGATGAAGCCTATTCCTTATTATCTGGAGTTCAAGGTGACTTTGGCAAGGAAGTCATTGATACTCTAGTTGATGAAATGACAAAGCATAATGAGAACTTAGTTGTCATATTAGCAGGTTATCCGAACGAAATGGAGGCCTTGCTGCATAGTAATCCGGGGTTGAAATCAAGATTTAAAAAGTTTCTCTATTTTAATGATTACACTGCGGAAGAGCTGCTCCAAATTATGATCAATTATGCTTCACAATTTCAATACGAAATAACAGGAAGTGCGATTGAGTATCTTAAAGAGGAACTTAAGGGAATATCCATAAACGGTAATGGACGATTTGCAACAAATCTAACGGATGAAACAATTCAATCCCAAGCAATGAGGATTCTTGCTGGAGACGATAAGGATACGCTGTTACAGAATGTATCCTATCTTGAAAAAGAAGATTTTGAAACAGCTCTCAAAAGAATGGGAAATGGGGAATAAACATGTTAGTATCAACAAGGGAAATTGAAGTAAGATACGCTGAAACGGACCAAATGGGTGTTGTTTACCATGCTAACTATTTAATTTGGATGGAATTAGGCCGAACCCAGCTCATTAAGGATTTAGGTTTTAATTATGCAGAGATGGAGAAGGATGGGATTATTTCACCTGTCCTAGATATTCAAGCATCCTATAAGAAGCCGCTGCATTATGGTGAAAACGCAATAATAAAAACTTGGATTGAGGAGTATGATGGATTGCGGGTCAGCTATGGCTACGAAATATATACAGAAGAAGGAGAACTTGCTGTTACAGGGATATCCAAGCATGTTTGTGTCAAAAAGGAATCATTCCGCCCAATATCTGTTAAGAAACATTACCCAATTTGGCATGAGGCCTATGAAAAGGCAAAAAAGCATTCTGTTAATGTGTGAAATTTCCTTCTAAATTATTAATATTAAAGAGGAGAGATGCATCTTTGGCATTTGGCATAAAAAAGGAAGAACTGGACGAATGGAAAAGAAAAATCGATCTGGGAGACATCGCTTTTTTAACCCATTATTGGCTAGATGATCGCTTTCCAGACTGTACAACCGTCACCAAAGTTGGATGTAATGATATGGAAAAACTAGTAAAATGGGGAAAGAAGTACGGATTAAGAGCTGAATGGATACATCAACGGAAGGATGGCTATTCACATTATGATCTTTTAGGTGAGAGGCAGGCTGAAATTCTTGAAAGAGAAGGATTGTTAGAGCAAATTTGGAAATTAAAGTAGTGATAGCGTATATTTTTCCTTTAATACAAATTAACGCTTAAATAAACTTGGTGATAAAAATGTCTAAACCCTTGGTATATATGGGATTGGACATTTTTTTATTATATCATATTTACCGTTAAGAAGGATAAAAGCCATATAGTTGAAGAAAATAATTTTCCTATACAAATTTTCTATTTTGTATGGTTACATAGAATTTCTA
>NZ_JBALOW010000112.1:7486-7671 GCF_036965085.1 Bacillus sp. JJ1532 | reverse complement strand
AATATTAAGTAATACTTTATCACAATTTATTTATTTGTATATATCTAAAGGACAGTTTTTGCATCTAAATTTTATATTAGTACAACCCCTATTTAAAAATAGTTTGTCCAATTTTCTAAAAAGAGTTCCTACATACGCTTGATGAATATACTGCTGATCTTTTCAAAGGTACGATTCGAGACAAT
>NZ_JBALOW010000112.1:0-7404 GCF_036965085.1 Bacillus sp. JJ1532 | reverse complement strand
CGATCTTGAAAACACAATGTTTTTTTAAGTCTCTAGTTTTAAAAAAGAAGTTCTTTTGTCCAAGTTTGAAAATATAGATATATTAATGTTGCTATTAAGTGCCTGTTTCTTTTAATACTTGCTACTTTATTTTAACACTGCCTTCATAACTACTATTCACTGTTATTATGTTAATTACCTTTATAACATTTATCAATTTAAATTAATTATAATTTGATATTGATTTCCCTTTGATAAATGTTATCATTGAGTGAGAAAGTAAAATATTAAATTAATAAAAATGCTAGGAGGTAATTTTTCGTGAATAATGAAAATCAAAAGAAATTGACTACTGCGGCAGGCGCCCCTGTTGTTGATAATCAGAACTCGATGACTGCTGGTCCAAGAGGCCCGATCCTATTGCAGGATGTTTGGTTACTAGAAAAGCTAGCTCATTTTGACAGAGAAGTGATTCCTGAAAGACGAATGCATGCAAAAGGATCTGGTGCCTATGGGACGTTTACTGTCACCCATGATATTACAAAATATACAAAGGCTAAAATATTCTCTGAAATTGGTAAACAAACAGATATGTTTGTACGTTTCTCTACAGTTGCTGGTGAGCGTGGTGCAGCAGATGCTGAACGGGATATTCGTGGATTTTCGATGAGATTTTATACGGAAGAAGGAAACTGGGATCTCGTTGGAAATAATACACCCGTGTTCTTCTTCAGAGACCCGATGCAATTCCCTGATTTGAACCATGCTGTTAAGCGTGACCCCCGCACGAATATGCGAAACGCTAACAACAACTGGGACTTCTGGACTTCACTTCCTGAAGCATTGCACCAAGTGACCATCGTCATGAGTGACCGCGGAATTCCGAAGTCGTACCGTACGATGCATGGATTCGGAAGCCATACATTTAGTATGATCAATGATCAAAATGAACGAGTATGGGTGAAATTCCACATGCGTTCACAACAAGGCATTGAAAACATCACTGACGAAGAGGCAGAACTACTTGTTGGAAAAGATCGTGAAAGCCATCAAAGAGATCTTTATGAAAATATCGAAAATGGCAACTTCCCAAAATGGAAAATGTACATCCAAGTGATGACAGAGGAACAAGCAAAAAATCATCCTGATAACCCATTTGACTTAACTAAAGTATGGTATAAGAAGGACTACCCTCTCATCGAGGTTGGAGAATGGGTGCTCAATCGGAATCCAGAAAACTATTTCGCTGAAGTAGAACAGGCTGCCTTTACACCAGCTAATGTCGTACCAGGTATTAGCTTCTCACCTGATAGAATGCTGCAAGGCAGATTATTCTCTTACGGAGATGCTCAGCGCTATCGTTTAGGTGTTAACCACCATCAAATTCCTGTTAATCAGCCAAAGTGCCCTTTCCACAGCTACCATCGTGATGGAGCAATGAGAGTGGACGGCAACAAAGGCAGCACCATTCACTATGAACCAAACAGTTATGGTGAATGGAAAGAACAACCTAAGTATAAAGAACCGTACCTTGCTCTCCAAGGGGATGCCGGTCAGTGGGATTTTAGAGAAGATGATGACAACTACTTTGAACAGCCTGGCCGTCTCTTCAACTTAATGAGCAAAGAACAACAGCAAGTATTGTTTGAAAATACAGCTCGTAATATGAATGGTGCTGAAAGACATATTCAGATTCGCCATATTAAACATTGCTATCAAGCGGATCCTGCTTACGGTGAAGGAGTCGCAAATGCGATTGGTATCCCATTGAATGAAATCGAAGTTGAAGTAAAGGAAGAAAGATAATTTTCTAGTCATAAGCAAAATGATAAAAAAGCACACCGATTATTTACTAAATTTGGTGTGCTTTTTGCTTGCCTGTTTTTTTACTCCTCCATAAAAACTCTCGCGTAATACAAACTTTCTTCGTCTAATTCACCATTTTCTATTGTTTCTTCTAAAGAATTCTTTTGCTCTTCACTGACAATCTGAAAACTTCCTGAGACATTTGGAACCGGTTTATTATTCTCCTTTTTTATGATCATTCATCCCCTTTCATTAAATTACTTATAATGTGGTTTTTTCTTTTGAAAATATTCAAATAAAATAATTCCCCTCTTTTCTGAATAAATGGTTTGTTCAAAGTTCATCTGAATTTTTGTCAATCAAATTTCTTTTCCCTTTATATCCAATCATTTTCCACCTTCTTAGCTACTAAAAATGCTAGTTTTATAAGAAAAAATCTTGTATTATGTAAAAATGGATTACTTTCGATGAAGTGGTGATTAATAATGAGTTTATTAAATGTTGAAAAATTAAGTCACACATTTGGTGACAGAACACTATTTAAAGATGTCTCCTTTCGATTACTTGCAGAAGATCATGTAGGTTTAGTTGGTGCAAACGGGGTTGGGAAATCGACCTTGATGAATATTATTACTAAACAATTAATTCATGATTCAGGTCGTGTTGAATGGACTCCTAATGTTCATTATGGATACCTTGATCAGCATACAGTTTTGACACCAGGAAAAACAATGCGGGATGTCCTAAAGGATGCTTTTCTTCCGCTTTTTGAACAAGAAAAGGCTCTGAATGAAGTGACTTCAAAAATGGCGGAGGCAACACCTGAAGAACTTGAAGCATTATTAGAAGAAATGGGAGAAATTCAGGATCGTCTTGATGCAGGCGGATTTTATTCCCTTGATATTAAAATTGAGGAAGCAGCACGCGGGCTTGGGTTAGATGCCATCGGACTGGATCGGGACGTTTCCGCACTAAGTGGTGGCCAACGTACAAAAGTTTTATTGGCAAAGCTCCTTTTAGAACAGCCACAAGTCCTATTGCTTGATGAGCCGACCAACTATTTGGACGTTGAGCATATTCGCTGGCTGACGAATTATTTGAAAGAGTATCCGTATGCTTTCATGCTCATTTCCCATGATACAGAATTCATGAACCAAGTATCAAACACCATTTTCCATCTGGAATTCTCGAAGCTGACCCGTTATACAGCCAGCTATGATAAATTCCTAGAATTAGCGGAAATCAATAAAAACCAGCATATTAATGCATATGAGAAACAGCAGGAATTCATTAAGAAACAAGAGGATTTCATTTCGAAAAATAAAGCGCGATATTCAACGACAGGCAGAGCAAAGAGCCGACAAAAGCAGCTTGATCGCATGGAAAGAATTGATCGCCCTGAAACAGCAATGAAACCAACTTTTGATTTCAAAGAATCCCGCGGAAGCAGCCGTTATGTTTTTGATGGGCAGGATTTTGAGATTGGTTATACACATGCTTTATTACCAAAAATGTCAATCACGATTGAACGCGGTGAAAAGATAGCGATTGTCGGCTGTAACGGTGTCGGTAAATCTACACTTTTGAAGACAATGCTTGGAAAGATAAAGCCAATAAGTGGTAAAGTGGAGCGTGGAGACTTCCTCTTCCCTTCTTATTTCGAACAGGAAGTAAAAGCTGGAAACATCACTCCGATTGATGATGTTTGGAGTGAGTTCCCATCCATGGATCAGCATCAAGTACGTGCTGCTCTCGCTCGATGCGGCTTGAAGAATGAGCATATTTCTCGTCCTTTAAATCAATTAAGCGGCGGCGAGCAAGCAAAAGTTCGCTTATGCAAGCTCCTTATGAATGAAAGCAACTGGCTTCTATTCGATGAGCCTACAAACCATCTGGATGTTGTTGCAAAGGAAGAATTAAAACGAGCATTAAAATCATATAAAGGTACAATCGTGCTAGTTTGCCACGAACCTGATTTCTATGAAGACTGGGTAACGAAGGTTTGGGACGTAGAGGAATGGTCCCAACAGCTCCAATCGTAATAAATTCCATTCATAACCCCTGATTTTTCAGGGGTTTTTTGCTTAAATGTGAGCAAAAAATGAATTTTATCATTGAGTCTTTTAAACGCTTACATTTAGTGTATAATAAAACAGGCCCGGCAAATAAGATCAATAGTTTAGTATGTATTATTTTTTCAATATGGATATTTTACAATCATTTTTTTAAAAGGATCCGATGTGTTTCAATATATTGGCATTGCCTTTCAGCGGGTAAATTTTTGATAAAGGACAAATGAATTTATGACAACCAAAAAGATAGCCTGGATTACTGACAGCACGGCATTTATTACAGATGAGCTGCGGAATCATCCTGATGTTTATGTCGTCCCGCTCTCCATTACTTTTGGCGATGAAACATTTGAGGATGGGATAGATTTAAATACAAATCAACTATATTCCCGTATTCGTTCATCGAAAGAAATACCAAAAACCTCACAGCCTTCAGCTGGGAGATTTGCGGAGCTTTTTGAACAATTAAAAGGTAAATATGACTCAGCTATAGCCGTTCATATTTCTGGAAAATTAAGTGGAACCATTAATAGCTGTCTATCAGGTGCTGCGCTTGCCGGTTTTCCGGTTGATACAGTCGATTCTAAATCGATGTCCTATGCTATTACGACTTTAATATATAAAGGCATGAATCTTTTAAATGACGGCATGCCTGCTAAAAATATCGCAGAAATTCTTCAGAAAGAAGCAGCCAAATCTGAAAATTATATTTTGCTAGGAAGTCTTGATCAATTTTATAAAGGCGGACGAATGTCAGGTACTTCCTATTTACTCGGCAGTCTTCTAAAAATCAAACCTATTATCCGAATAAACACAAATGGTGAATTTGGACTTTTCGACAAGGTTCGATCTGAAAAGAAAGCAATTAAACGTATGCTAGATCTGCTTGGTGAATCCTATAAGAAGCATTCAATATTACAAGTACAAATTCTTCATGGAAATGTGCTGGATAAAGCAAATAAACTCGCTTCAGAAATAAAAGCACACTTCCCTAATCTCGATATTTTCATCGGAGAAATAAGCTCCACGATCGCTGCTCATGCTGGAGAAGGAACACTTGCAACCATTTGGCATAATGAATAAAAAGAAAAATGTGTCGGATTTTTCATAGTTGTTCAGTATTTGTAGAGAAACATTGAAAATAACATACAAATTAACAGACCATTCGCATACAGGATTGGTCCTTTTTTATACATATTTTACTTTTGGCATGTAAAATTGCTGAACCATAGGCAAATGAAATAACCATTAATTTCTTGATATTTCATTCTGAACTTAGCGGACATCAGATCCTTTTATTGTGACAAAATGAGTTAATTCCTTATGTTTGGGGTCAGAGGATCCGCTATTTTGAAAAAAGCAGTAATTTCATTGAGTTTTTCGTAATTAGAGTACTTGGTGTCCCCGCTTAGCTCTTAAAATAGGGTCATTTAATAAATATAACGGATTCAATATCCTCTTAAGAGTAAAAACTATATATCTTCCAATTTAACCAAGGAAAATCATCCAGTTAACCATGGTTATTCCCTACTTTCCACATACAAACCCTCTTTTTTTTGCATAGTAACGTCCACTGCTCACCACTCTTCACTAAATCTATACATTGAATTTACTTGGCTTTAATATTCAGATAATACAATTGGTTTATCAACGAATGAGGAGGCAGATAAATGAATGTGCGTGCAATATTTATAGATATGGATGGTACACTATTAAAAGCCTCAAACTCCATTTCCAGCCGAAATAAAGAAGCCATTTATAAGCTAATTAATCAGGGAGTCAAAGTTTTTCTAGCCACTGGTCGACACTATGACATAACTGCTCCCTACCATAAGGAAATTGGATTACAAACTCCGATGATCTGTTTGAATGGTGCCGCTATTCACGATGCAGAGACAGGTAGAATGATTCAAATGAAGACCGTCCGATTAAACGAAGAACGTTTCCACAATTTGACCGCTGAAAGTCCTTGTAATGTTATCATCCATACAGCAAATGGGATTTATTATAAGGAATCAAATAAAGAAATCGATTATTGGGCAAAAGTTGGGCAAATTCCGCCACTGTATATTGGTGACTTAAGACAAGTAAATTATCAAGATGTTCTTAAATACAGTGTTCGAACAGGTGCACCATGTCCGGAATTATCCGCATTGTTTAAAAAAGAAGCAGAAGTCATCGATTGGAATGACGGATTTGAGCTAGTTGCTCCAAATGTTTCCAAATGGTCTGCCATTAAAAGCTTACTTACTGAATTTCGAATGAGTCCAAGTGAAGTCGTAGCCATTGGAGACGGACCCAATGATATAGAGATGCTTCGTCATGCAGGTACTGGTGTGGCCATGGGGAACGCTTGCGAAAAGGTTAAAGCTGCAGCTGATTTTATTACAGGACACCATGAAAATGACGGATTAGCTGAGTTCATCGAACGGAATCTTCTTATAACATCTAAATCCTATGCGATTTAGAGTTTTTTTTGACTTTTTTAATGAAAACATGCGAAAATAAATTCCTCCCAGACAATGAACAATTAATTGGATTAGCAAAAGAAGTTGGACTTAATGAAGAGAAAGTGAGGTCCATTCTTGAAGATGAAAATGCTTATTTAGCTGACGTTCAAAAAGACATCAAAGATGCAAGAAGCATGCAAATAAGTGGTGTTCCATTCTTTGTAATGAACAATAAATACTCTGTTTCAGGTGCTCAACCAAAAGAGGTATTTAAAGAAGCATTAGAAAAAATTGCAGAAGAAGGCATTAAACCTACTTTGAAAACATTTGGCTCTACCGATGGTGGTGTTTGTGGTCCTGACGGCTGCTCGATATATCTCAACTATTCTCTAAATGAAACTTTTAAAAAAATACGCAAACAATCTGTACATCTATTCACATGGTATACAGATTGTTTGCGTAGATTCCAGACATGGTGTTCTCCAAAACTGTTAACGTTGAAAATAGCCCTAATGAAAAATTGGCCTTATCCTTATTCAGGGAATACGACATTTTGTTAAAGATTATTATTGTAGTAAAGCACCTTTTATTTTAAGAACAACTCAAAATTTAATTGTTATTGACCCTACCCATTGGCTTGTATTTGAAGCCACTTGAAATGTATTATTATCTATCCACGCTAGTTTCCCTAAAAACCTTCTGTAAACGATTTCACTGGGAGCTCCTTCCACGAGTACAGTTTCTTTTACTAATAAACCTTGTTTAGAATACATTTTAATAATTAATCTAAATGAAGTATTTATATGAACACCAATAACAAATGCTATATGATTTTGGTTAGGATAGTATTTTAATTCTCAATGAATGCGAATCCATCTTACAAAAACCTGGCCTAATTAAGTTCAATTCTACCTACATCTTAACATAAATATCGTTTGCTTTAAGTAAAGTTATTCCTCCAAATGGCCCTATTTAACATGCTGAATGTCTTTGTACTGGAAGGCAATAATCCCTTGTACGAAAAATAGCCTTATTTAAAGGAAGTTTGCTTAGTGTATGTTTTTATAAAAAATTAGAAAAATAATAATATCCATAAA
>NZ_JBALOW010000111.1:11980-20964 GCF_036965085.1 Bacillus sp. JJ1532 | reverse complement strand
ATTCTTATTATGTATGATTATAATCATAAAACAAAAGAGTAATTGTGATTTAAATCACGAAAGCATTGCCAAATAAAACGGCAATGCTTTTTTATTCTATAAATGATTGCTTATTACTTCTACTGTATTCTGTTCTTCTGTTGAAATGTTTAAATCCAAATTTGAATTCGTAACAATCGTTTCTGTTGTATATGCAGCTTCATTCAATTGATGATCCATTTCCGTAAAATCTGGAACCTCTTTTTCGTGATTCATTCCAACACCTCCTAATAATAGCTTGCAATGAAAAGAAAATAATATTCAAGTATGTCTTGTTCATCAGTGTCTTGAATAAGCAAGACCTTAATGTCAAATTCTATAGAAAAGCATTACAAAAAGGAGGGAAGCGAAATGTTAAAGGATGAAGGTATGGAATGCCAGGATGAAAAAGATCTGCTCCATCATTATTTCGCCGTACAAAGCGCCTATATTTCCGTTCAGGAGGAGGAAGAACGGATCCGAGAAGCAATTGAAGATAAAAGGAAAGAACCATTATGACTATTGAGTTGAGAAGAATGTTCTTCATTGTTACGATTCTGATGCTATGTTCAAGCCAGGTCTTCTATGCTCAGCCAGATGCACCACCGTACGCAAAGTGGGGACAATTAGCCGTAAAAACAGCAAAGGAAAAATATCCAAAAGCAGATATTGTCGATTATTTGCATATCGGCAGGGAGAACAAGGATCATTCATCTATAGAAAAATTTAAGCTTTGGCTGCGAGAAGGCGGCAAGGAATTCGGATTGTTTATTCATATTGAATTTGATCCAAAAAACGAAAGGGTTATTCATGTAAGTGTAAAAAAATCAACAACATAATGGAGAAGAGGTAATAAAAAAGCCAAAAACGTTTGAATAAAGTTTCAACGTTTTTGGCTTTTAGTTATGAAAAAGGGTTATGCCTTTGCAACATTAAAATACCTAGCCTCTGGATGAGCAAAAACAATGGCTGATACTGATGCTTCGGGCTCCATCATACAGCCTTCTGTCAGATTTACTCCAATGTCCTCTGGGCTGATTAATTTGAAAAGCTTTTGCTGATCTTCTAAATTAGGACAAGCTGGGTATCCAAATGAGAACCTTTGCCCTTGGTATTTAGCGGCAAAGCGATCCTTCATTGTCATATCAACTGGGTCAGGAAAACCCCAGCGGTCTCGAATTTGTCTGTGAACAAGTTCTGCGAACCCTTCAGCTGATTCTAATGCGAGTGATTGCAGGGCATGACATTCAAGGAACCTTCCTTGCTCCTTTAATTGATCGGCCACTTGCCTAATCCCTCTGCCCGCCGTAACTGTAAAGAAGGCAACATAATCCATCTGTCCGCTCTCTTTAGATTTTAAGAAGTCAGCTAAGCATAAATAAGGTTCAACCTCTTGTCTTGGGAATCCAAAGGTTTCAATAATTTCAGTTTGTTCCTCATTGTAAATGAGAACCTTATCTCCATCTGATTGTGCAGGGAAAAATTGATAGACAGCAGCTGGCGTAATCCACCCATTTGTTTTTGAATCATCAATTAATCCGTTCACCATTTCGTTCATTTTTACAGCCTTTTCATCACTTTCTGCTAAAAGTTTTTCTAATTTACCCTTTAAGCCCAGATGATGTCCAATTAACATTTGCTTATTTATATAAGGCTCGATATGTGAAATCGTAATGGAATTTAATATTTTTCTTTTTAAATCCTGTGGTGTAAAAACAGGTGCGTTTGTATTTAATGCTGGCCTTACTTTCACAGCTGTAGCGACAGCAATTGAACTTCTGTCAAACGGAACAGCGTTTTGAGCTGCTTCTTGCTTTTCTGCTTGTTCGCTTTTTAATTTTTCAAATTCAACTGGATCTTGCAGCTGGTTGGCGATGGAAAGGCCATTCATCGCATCCTTCGCATATAGAACAAGGCCATCATATTCCTTCGCGATTTTCGTATCTGTGAATTTGCGGGACAGAGCTGCCCCGCCAACAAGTATTGGAATATCAATGCCAGCCTGCTTTAAATCATGAGCAGTAAGGACCATCTGCTGTGCAGATTTCACAAGCAATCCTGATAAGCCAACCATATCTGGCTTTTCCTTCTTGATTGTTTCTACAAGCTCGGAAGGAGGGACCTTAATCCCAAGATCTACGACTTCAAATCCATTATTACTTAGGATGATATCGACTAAGTTCTTTCCGATATCATGGACATCTCCCTTAACCGTTGCTAAAACTATTTTTCCTTTATTCGCACTTGTATCATCCTTTTCCATATGAGGTTCAAGGAAAGAAACAGATGCCTTCATGACCTCCGCACTTTGCAGAACTTCCGCTACGATAAGCTGGTTATCATTAAATAGACGGCCAACTTCCTTCATCCCATCCATTAATGGCCCATTAATAATTTCAAGTGGGGCAGGGTAGGTGCGAAGAGCTTCTTCTAGATCAGGAATAAGACCTTCCTTTGTTCCTTCCACGACATAATAGGCTAGACGTTCTTCTAATGTCATATCAGGCATCATGCTTTTTTGTTCTTTTTTCTTATCACGGTAAAACTCTGTAAAAGCAGCAAGTGTTTCATCAGTTGTTTCAAATAATAATTTCTCAGCTAACTGAACTTCCTCTTTAGGGATGGAGGCAAATCTCTCAAGCTTTTCTGTATTAACGATTGCATAGTCGAGTCCCGCCTGTGTGCAATGATAAAGAAATACAGAATTCAATATTTCTCTGCCGACAGGAGGGAGACCAAAGGATACGTTACTAATTCCAAGAATTGTTTGGACCTCTGGCATTGCTTCTTTAATTAATCGAATTCCCTCAACAGTTGCTTTTGCACTTCCAATATATTGTGCATCACCTGTACCGACAGGGAAGACAAGAGGGTCAAAAATGATATCCTCTGGCTGGATGCCATATTTGCCTACTAGTAAATCATAGGAACGCTTGGCAATTTCCAGCTTCTTATCAGCTGTAACCCCCATGCCTTTTTCATCGATCGTCCCAACAACTACAGCGGAACCATATTTATGAACAAGCGGAGCGATTGCGGCAAATCTATCCTCGCCATCCTCAAGATTGATTGAATTTATTATGCCTTTCCCTTGTGAGTAGGTAAGGGCCTTCTCTATAACAAGGTCATCAGTTGAATCAATCACTAGAGGAGCTTTAACTTTCTTGACCAATTCTTTCATGAAGTTTTTCATATCTTCAATTTCTTCACGGTCTGGATCAGCAAGACAAACATCGATGACGTGAGCTCCGCCCTTAATTTGTGCTCTGGCAACCTCAGCAGCCTCTTCAAATTTTCCTTCCTTAATTAATCGCTTAAACTTTCGTGACCCAATAACATTCGTCCTTTCGCCAACCATAATAGGTCGAAGGGTAGGATCATCATAGATAAAAGGTTCGATTCCGGATACTTTATGGGTTGTGCTTTTTTCATAGCCTCGGGGCTGATATTTCGCCATTTCATCTGCAATTGCTTTAATATGGGCCGGAGTTGTTCCACAGCAGCCGCCAACAATATTCAGCCAGCCTTCAGACGCAAATCCGCCTAATTTCAAAGCAAGTGATTCAGGTGTTTCATGATATTGTCCTTCTTCATCAGGCAGCCCAGCGTTTGGATAACAGCTAACTGCTGATGAAGCAAGACCTGATAGGGAGCGGATATGGTCCTGCATAAACTCAGGACCAGTGGCACAGTTAAGGCCAACCGCTAACGGTTTCATGTGTTCTAATGAAATATAGAAAGCTTCAATTGACTGGCCGGCCAAAGTGGTACCCATTGGTTCAATCGTTCCCGAGATAATAAGGGGAAGCTTCTTGCCTGTTTTCTCAAATGCATTTTGAATGCCGATAAAACCAGCTTTTACATTCAGCATATCCTGACTCGTTTCAAGGAGAAGAAGATCCACTTGACCGTCAATTAATCCGATTGCCTGTTCTTCGTATGATTGTGTCAACGCTTCAAAAGTAGTTCCGCCAGTTACACTAAGTGTCTTAGTTGTAGGGCCCATAGCACCTGCGACAAATCGCGGCCATTGGGAGGTTGAAATCTGATCGACAGCTTTACGTGCAAGAAGGGCAGCTTTTTTATTAATTTCGTAGGCTTTATGACCTAAATCGTATTCATCTAGGACAATACTTGTTGCACCGAATGTGTTTGTTTCAACAATATCTGCTCCTGCTTGTAAATACTCCAGATGGATTTTTTTAATGACAGAAGGGGCAGTAATATTTAAATTTTCATTACAGCCATCATATTCCTCGCCTCCGAAATCATCGGGAGTTAAATTGGCATTCTGTAGCATTGTTCCCATAGCGCCATCCATAATGAGAATTTTACTCTTTAGCTGTTCAATTAATAGTGACTTCTGCATGTTGTTTCCTCCTTGCAATCTTGGCACTTGCTTCATGGGCATATGCTGATAATTCAACAGTTAACTCATATCGCATAAACGGAGTAATTAAATAGATTCCGTTAAATAATTCTGCGGCTGCATCAATGAGAGATTTAGTTATGGCAACCCCTTCACGCGCTGCATGAACTGGATCATCCTTACAATCAGCCATAATTTTCCGAATGGAATCTGATATTTTGATTCCCGGAACTTCATTATGAAGGAATTCTGCGTTTTTATGGCTGATTAATGGCATTAGGCCTATATATATCGGGTTTTTTAAATGCTTTACTGCTTGATGGACCTCGATCAATTTTTCCTCTGAAAAGACAGGCTGGCTAATAAAATAATCAGCACCAAATTCAATTTTCTTCTCCAGTCGCTGAACCGCCTTATCGACTGCTCTGACATTAGGATTAAAGGCGGCACCAATGGAAAAGGCAGCTTTTTCACCTAAATCCTTTCCTAAAATCGATAAGCCTTCATTCAACTGCTTAATCATCTGGATTAATTCAAATGATGACAAATCATAAACGGAAGATGCACCAGGAAAGTCTCCAACTCTTGCCGGATCACCTGTTACAGCTAATACATCATGTAAACCAAGGGTATGAAGCCCCATTAAATGAGACTGAAGGCCGATGATATTTCGGTCTCTGCATGTAATATGCACCAATGGCCTTACTCCAATTTCCTTTTTAACACGATAGCCGAGAGCAGAATTACATACTCTTGGAGAAGCCAATGAATTATCCGCTAACGTAATGGCATCAATGCCAACATCTTTCAAGGCTTTTGCACCCTCGAAAAATTTATTCGTATTTAATTTCTTAGGCGGGTCAAGCTCCACGATAATAGAAGATCTCTCCTTGACAATATCATGTAAAGGCGGATTTTCCCGAATGGCAGCAGGAGGGTTAGTTATTTTTATTTCACTGCGTTTTTTAATGGTTTTTTCTTTAATAGGCGGCATTCCTTTTAGTTCTGAAGCAAATGCCCGAATATGATCAGGAGTCGTCCCGCAGCAGCCTCCTAATAGTCTAATACCTTGATTTCGAAAATTACGTGCCGATTGTCTAAAGTATTCCGAATCTCCTTCATAATGAAATTTTCCATCTGTGTAGGCCGGTATGCTGGCATTTGGATAGGCAGATAGAAATGCATGCTTCGGCAACGGAACATTTTCCAATGTCAGAAGCATATGGTAGGGACCAAGCCGGCAATTCAATCCTACGACATCAGCACCTAAATATTCTAATCTTGAAAGTGCTTCAGAAACAGGAGTTTGGTCCTGCAAAATAGCAGCCTCATGAAGTGAAACCTGGGCAATGATCGGTAAATCTGTTTCTTTACGAGCAATGGCCAGCACATTTTCAAGTTCTTCAAGGTCATAATAAGTTTCTAGTAATATACTATCTACACCTTCAAGCAGAAGGCAATAGAGCTGCTCTCTAAAACTTCTTTTTATTTCCTCAAGAGCGACCATATTGGGCTTAATTCCTCTAATTCCGCCAATCGTTCCAGCTACATAAGTCTCCTTTTTCGCTGCTTTTCGCGCATTTCTAACTGCAAAGGTATTAAGTTCTTTTACACTATCCTCAAGCCCGTACCTTTGTAGCTTCAAATAATTGGCTGCATATGAATTGGTTTGAATCAAATCTGCTCCAGCATGGATATACGCCTCATGGATCTGCTGGATCTGTTCAGCATGGGTGAGATTTAAATTCTCAAAGCAGCTATCCGCCCCATACGAATAAAGAAGAGTTCCCATCGCACCATCAGCAATCACGATCTCATTTTTCAATTTCTCTAGGAAGCTCATTGTCATCCTCCTTAGTGCTAATCGATTTCTACGAGTGTTCCAGATTCAGCTAAAGCTAAAGTGATATCTTTTATAAGATCATCTGGATTTTCTAATCCAACTGAAAGTCTTAGCAAACCGCTTTTAATTCCTCTATATTCACGTTCAGCCTCAGGCATGGCAGCATGAGACATTTTAGCCGGGTAGGAGAGAATTGACTCTACAGCTCCTAAACTAACTGCGAAAACAGGGATTTTAACCTTAGAAACAAACTCTCTAACTGCCTGTTCATTTTCAAGCTCAAATGACAGAACAGCTCCTGGCCCATTTGCTTGATTTGCTTGGATTTGATATTGTTGATGTTCTTTAAATCCTGGGTAATATACTTCTTTAATAGCAGGATGCTCTTTTATAAATGAAGCAATTTTTCGTGCTGAATTCATTGATTGTTCTAATCTGACATGCAGAGTTTTAATCCCTCTTAAAACAAGCCAAGCATCTTGAACACCCAAGATAGCACCAAAAGAATTTTGTAAGAATCCTAGTTTTTTAGCGAGCTCAGCATCTTTCACTACAGCAAGGCCCGCAACGACATCACTATGTCCTGATAAAAATTTCGTTGCACTATGTAAAACGACATCCGCACCTAAAGAAAGCGGTTTTTGTAAGGCGGGTGTTAAAAATGTATTATCAACAAATGTTAAAGCCCCATTTTTTTTTGCCAAGTCAGCAATTGCTTTTATATCGGTCACTTTTAAGAGCGGATTAGAGGGGGTTTCCACGTAAAACACCTTTGTATTAGGTAAAATAGCTTTTTGAACTGCATCGAGGTCCGTCATATCAACAAACGAATGAGCAATTCCAAAACGGGTTAGTACTTGGGTGACAAAACGATAGGTGCCACCATAAACATCCTCCGTTATTAAAACGTGATCATCTTTTGATAACAGAAGAAAAGCGGTTGAAATTGCTGCCATTCCGGATGCGAATGCAAAACCATGCGTTCCTTCCTCTAGCTCAGCGATAACTGTTTCAAGAGCTTCACGTGTCGGGTTCAGACTTCTGCCGTAATCATATTTTCCAAATGTATCAAAGTCTGATTGATGAAAGGTGGAAGCATGGTTTATCGGTACACTTACAGCACCAGTTATTGGATCATACTTATGATGATTATGCAAAAGCTTCGTTTCAAAATTATAGTTAAGTTCATTACTCATAGTGTTACCCCCTCCAAAACCTTAGCGAAAGCCAATTCTAAATCTTGAATGATATCATCAGTATTTTCGATGCCCACGGAAAAACGCAATAATCGATTACAAACTCCGGTTTCAATTCGAATATGTTCAGGAATATCCGCATGAGTTTGGGTAGCAGGGTAGGTGATAAAGCTCTCTGCACCCCCAAGGCTTTCCGCAAATGAAATGAGGGAAAGACTTTGTAAAAACGGATTCACATAGGATTCGTCCTTAATCCGAAATGAAATCATTCCTCCGCGGCCAGGGTAAAGGACATCCGTTACTGCTTCATGATCAGATAAGTAATGAACTAGTTTTTGAGCATTCTTTTCATGTCGTTCCATCCGAAGTGAAAGAGTTTTCATTCCGCGAATAAGAAGCCATGAATCAAATGGGCTTAATACTCCGCCTGCTGCATTGTGGTACATAGCTAATGATTCGCATAACTCTTTTCCATTTGCAACAATTAATCCGGCTAGAACATCATTATGTCCGCCTAAATACTTCGTTGCACTATGGATCACAATGTCTGCACCAAGCTTAATTGGCTGCTGCAAAACAGGGGTATAAAAAGTGTTATCGACAATTAGCAAAAGCTGATGCTTTTTAGCGAATTCAGCAACTTCTTTAATATCTGTTTGCTCCATTAATGGGTTTGTAGGCGTTTCTATGAAAATTGCCTTTGTCTTTGCTGTGATTTCCTGTTCCAGACTCTCATCTGAAAAGTCCTTAATATATTTACAATTCAATCCCCATTTCTTATATCCTTGTTCGAATAAACGGTATGTACCGCCATATAGATCCTTAGAAACTATTAATTCATCGCCTGATTGGAAAATGGAGAGGACCGTAAGAATCGCAGCCATTCCTGAACTGCACGCATAGCCTTGATCTCCTTCTTCAAGCTCGGCAATTGCCTTTTCCAATATGGATCTTGTTGGATTTCCTGTTCGGATATAATCAAAACCAGTAGACTGTCCAATCCCTTCGTGTCGATAGGCTGTAGAAAAATAAACAGGGGGGTTTACAGTTCCAGTGACTGTTTCACTGCGATTACCAATTTGAGCAAGAATTGTGTCAGTTTTATACATTGTCAGCACTCCTTTTTGTCTTAAAACAATAAAAAAAGCCTTCTTAAGAAGAAGACTTTTCATTGTTTACATAGTCACTCTTCTTATCTTTCAAGTTTTTATAACAAAAAACTTGCAGGAATTAGCACCTTTTCAATCTAATTAGCGATTGATGGTTGCTGAGGCGTCTTCGGGCCTTACCCTCGACCTCTCTTGATAAGAAATCATTTTTAATTTTCATTAAGTTTACACTCTAACTTTCAGAAAAGTCAATCCTCTTTCATAAATAATTTATGATTTGAGTCACATGCAAGAAAGACCAGTATCATTGAAACCGCTTTCTTTCCTATTAAATCAAGCAATTAGCCTATATCAGAAAAAAATGGTAAATATTTTATTAAAATAAGATTTATAGATGCGAATATATTCTACTATATCCATGTTTAAAACCTTTGAATATCTAACTTTTA
>NZ_JBALOW010000111.1:0-11940 GCF_036965085.1 Bacillus sp. JJ1532 | reverse complement strand
AATTACTTTGGAAATTATTTGAACCCTAAAAATATTATTATTCTTTTAAATGTTATTTAAATATGTACATTTATCCAATTTACTCATTTAATCAATTTTTAGGGAAAGAATAATGAATATTAAACTTTTCAAATATAGTGGTGGAGGTTTTTTTACATGAAAAAGCCATTGAATGGTGAGCGGCCTTTTAATCAAGGGTTTTATGGTCCTAACCTTGGCTATGTCATTGAGTTGTACGAAAACTATTTGCAAGATCCTGATTCCATTGATCCGGAAATGAGGGCCTATTTCGATGAGACAGGGTCACCTGTTACAGAGAATAGTAATATCCCTAAATCAGAGACAAATGTAGCAGTTACATCTAATCAGTTAGAGAAAACATTAGCGGCTATTCGTCTAGCGGATAATATTAGATTCTACGGCCACCGTGCAGCTGATATTTATCCATTAAAAAATCATGATCGAGAGATAAACCTTTTCGAACTTTCCCGATATGGATTAACGGAAGAGGACTTAAAAGCAATCCCAGCTAACCTTATTTGTACAGAGGCAAAGATCCCACTTCGTAACGGGCTCGATGCTATTGAATATTTGAAATCTGTGTATACGGGCACAATTGCTTTCGAATTTCATCACGTAGATGATGAGAATGAGAAAGAATGGCTAAGAAAAAAGATAGAATCCAATCAATTAAACCTGAATTTAAATGCTGAAGAAAAAACCAAAATCCTCAGAAGACTTACCGAAGTAGAGGAATTTGAAAAGTATCTGCACCGAACATTTGTAGGTCAAAAAAGGTTTTCCATTGAAGGGCTTGACTCAATGGTTCCTTTACTTGATGAAATTGTTTCTGAATCAGTTTCAAATGGGACTAAAACGATAAATATTGGGATGGCACACCGTGGACGCCTTAATGTCCTTGCTCATGTTCTTGGAAAGCCATATGAAATGATTTTTGCAGAATTCCAGCACGCTCCTAATAAAGAGCTTGTTCCATCTGAGGGTTCCATTGGCATAAGCTATGGATGGACAGGGGATGTAAAATATCACCTTGGCCTGGATAAGCAAATTAAAGATGAAAATACAACTATTGCGAGGCTGACACTAGCTAATAACCCGAGCCATTTAGAATTTGTCGGCGCAGTTGTTGAAGGATATACCCGTGCAGCACAGGATGATCGGACAAGAAAAGGATATCCTGAAGTAGATTTCCAGTCTGCTCTCTCCATTATTATTCATGGTGATGCAGCCTTCCCAGGTCAGGGAGTTGTTGCAGAAACTCTAAACCTCGGTCAGCTGAAAGGGTATGACACCGGCGGGTCTATACATATTATTGCGAATAATACGATTGGATTTACGACTGAATCCTATGACTCCCGTTCAACAAGGTATTCAAGTGATTTAGCTAAGGGCTATGAAATTCCAATTCTACATGTGAATGCTAATGATCCGGAAGCATGTGTGGCTGCAGCAAGATTAGCATGTGAATACAGAGAGAAATTCCAAAAAGACTTCTTAATTGATTTAATTGGTTATCGCAGATTTGGCCATAATGAAATGGACGAACCAATGACAACGAATCCATTAATGTATAAAATCATCCATCAGGAAGTAACGGTAAAGGATTTATATGCAGAAAGGCTTATTAGCCAAGCAGCTGTTACGAAGGATGAAGCTTCGAAAATGGAAGAAGCCATCATCGATAAATTAAAATCCGCCTATGAAAAGGTTCCAAATAAAAAAATTGAAATTGAGGATATGGAACCACCTGAAATGGTTGAAAAGGGCTTGCCAAAAATAGATACGGCTGTCCCAATTGAGGCATTAAAACAAATAAATCAGGAGCTTTTAGGCTTCCCAGAAAACTTCCTTGTCTTCAATAAACTCGACAAGATTTTAAAGAGAAGATTGGATGCAATAGAAGGCGAAGCAAAAATCGATTGGGGGCATGCGGAAACATTAGCATATGCCTCAATCATAACTGATGGTACTCCAATCCGGCTAACAGGTCAGGATTCGGAACGGGGAACGTTTGCTCACCGTAATATCGTTTTACATGATAACGAAACCGGTAAATCCTATTCTCCCCTGCATTTAATGTCAACGGCTAAAGCATCGTTTGCTGTTCATAATAGTCCATTATCCGAAATGGCGGTATTAGGGTTTGAATATGGCTATAACGTATTTGCCCCTGAAACATTAGTATTATGGGAAGCCCAATTTGGAGATTTCGCGAACTCTGCTCAAGTAATGTTTGATCAATTTATTGCAGCGGGCCGTGCTAAATGGGGACAGAAATCGGGTCTTGTTATGCTTCTTCCTCATGGC
The DNA here is from genome assembly GCF_036965085.1 of Bacillus sp. JJ1532. Taxonomy (NCBI): domain Bacteria; kingdom Bacillati; phylum Bacillota; class Bacilli; order Caryophanales; family Bacillaceae; genus Bacillus; species Bacillus sp. JJ1532. Next base: position 9,612 of record NZ_JBALOW010000111.1, on the reverse strand, counting down.
TATGAGGGCCAAGGGCCAGAGCACTCTAGTGCTCGTTTAGAAAGATTTTTAACTTTAGCAGCTGAAAATAACTGGACTGTGGCAAATTTATCATCATCAGCGCAATATTTTCATATTTTACGAAGACAGGCTGCTATTTTAAATCGTGAAGAGGTCCGTCCGCTTGTGATTATGTCGCCAAAAAGTCTTCTCCGTCATCAGCTTGTTGCATCAAGTGCGAAAGACTTAAGTGAAGGTGAATTCAAATCTGTACTTGAACAGCCTGGACTTGGCAAAGCAACAGATAAGGTGACGCGCTTAGTATTAGCTTCAGGTAAAATGGCCATTGATTTAGCTGAAAATCTTAAAAATATAGCGAATCAAGACTGGTTCCATATTGTACGTGTAGAGGAGATCTATCCGTTCCCAATGGAAGCGCTTAAGGAAATTATGAATCGTTATCCAAATCTTAAAGAAATTCTCTGGGTTCAAGAGGAGCCGAAAAATATGGGGGCATGGACCTTTGTTGAGCCTAGATTGAGAAAGCTTGCTGAACAAGGTAAAGAGGTAACATATGTTGGCAGACGCCGCCGTTCTAGCCCATCCGAAGGGGACCCTATTATTCATAAGCTTGAACAGGCACGCATCATTGAAGAAGCATTAACGCAAAAGCAAGAAGGAGGAAATTAAGGTGGCCGAAATCAGAGTACCAGAACTAGCTGAATCAATAACAGAGGGAACCATTGCCCAATGGCTAAGGAAGCCAGGCGATTTCGTTAATAAAGGGGATTTCGTAGTCGAGTTAGAAACAGATAAAGTAAATGTAGAAATTATTTCTGATTTTACTGGAGTATTAAAAGAATTAAAAGCTCAGGAAGGCGATAATGTAAATGTTGGTGAAACAATTGCGATTATTGACGAAAGCGGTCAAGCAGGGGCTGAACAAGCACAACCAGCTGCGCCGGTTCTAGAAGAACAAGCACCTGTTGTACCTGAAACAAAACCTGCAGAGCCAGGTGCTCCTGCGCAGGCTCCTTCTAACGAAAACCAACAGCGTCCAATCGCTTCACCAGCGGCTAGAAAAATGGCGCGTGAAAAGGGCATTGATTTAAGTCAGGTTCCTACAGTAGATCCACTAGGAAGAGTTCGAGCTCAAGATGTTTCAACCTTTAACCCTCAGGCTCAGGCAAGCAGCGCTCCAGCACAAGCACCAAAAGCTGCTGCACCTGCACCTATTAAGCAAGATGGAGAAAAAAGGGTTGAGCGTATCCGAATGACCCGCCGCCGCCAAACTATTGCGAATCGACTTGTAGAAGTTCAGCAAACAGCGGCTATGCTTACGACATTTAATGAAGTAGATATGACAAATGTAATGAACCTTCGTAAAAAACGTAAGGACAAATTTTTTGAAGAAAATGATGTAAAACTCGGATTTATGTCTTTCTTTACAAAGGCTGTCGTTGCTGCACTTAAGAAAAACCCATTCTTAAATGCTGAAATTCAAGGCGATGAAATTGTCTTGAAAAAGTTTTATGACATCGGTGTGGCTGTGTCTACAGAAGAAGGTTTAGTCGTTCCTGTTGTACGTGATGCAGACCGTAAGAACTTCGCTGAAATCGAAAAAGACATTATGGATCTTGCAATAAAAGCAAGAAATAATAAGCTCGGCTTACAAGATCTTCAAGGCGGTACCTTTACAATTACAAATGGCGGTACGTTCGGTTCACTGCTTTCTACTCCAATCCTAAATGGGCCTCAGGTCGGTATTTTAGGAATGCATGCGATCAACCTTCGTCCAGTTGCGATTGATGCTGAAAGAATGGAAAATCGTCCAATGATGTATATTGCTTTATCATATGACCATCGAATCGTTGATGGAAAAGAAGCCGTTACGTTCTTAAAACGTGTTAAAGAATTAATTGAAGACCCTGAATCACTTCTTTTTGAAGCGTAAAATATGTTCGGCAGAGTGGAAGAAGAGCCACTCTGCTTTTTTTCCATATAAAAGAGGCGAGAAAAACTCCCGCCCCAATCATCAATCAAAATTTACTTCTTAATTGGCTTTAACCCACGCTTAATAATTTCCTTTTTCAATATCCAAACCCATTCTTTCTCTGAACCAGACTTTAATGCATCACGATAAGAGACGACCAACTGTTCATTGCTCATAATCTTCATTAGCATTACCTCCTAAGGAAATGGATTGAATATTCTTTCTATTCATTCCATTTTAAACGTTTCCATCCGTTTTGAAAACCCTATTTTCAAAAAAAATGAAAAGAATATGATATGAACTTAAAGTAGTAATATTTGAAATGAACCATATAGAGCTTGTATGATTAAATAACTAATTAAAGAAAAGGAGGTTTAATATGGAACTGCAACTTGACCATATTGTTCATTTTATTAAGGGAGACCCAAAGAAAGCAATTGAGGCATGGCAAAAGCTTGGCTTACAAGCAGTCATGGGGGGAAGTCATGAAAAGTGGGGAACATTTAATAGCTTACTTTATAATAGCACCTCATATATCGAATTCCTTGCTATTGAAAACGAAGAAATCGCTCAAAATTCGGACAATCCTCTTATTACACAATTAGTATCAGATTTACAAAGAGAAGAAGGGATTGGGCAAATCTGTTTCCGTACAACAGATATCTTAACAGTAAAAAAAGAGCTTGAAAAAAAGGGGTGCAAAACATTTCCGATTTTTCCAGGGAGCAGGAAAAGGAAGGATGGATCGACAATTAAATGGAAAATGCTCTTCCTTAATCAAGAGTCAACCTTGCCATTACCATTTTTCATTGAATGGGAACAGCAGGATGAGGATCGTTTCAATGAACTTAAGAACCTTGGGATGATGGATCAGAAATTAGAAAAACATCGCATTCAATCTATTAGTTTTGCCTGTAAAAATGGAGAGAAATCTGCTAAGGAATGGTCTGGACTTTTTGATTTTCCTATTACATACACGGTAAACAATTCAGATTCCTCCACGAAAAAAACAACGATTGACTGTGGATCAACAAAAATTATCTTCTGTGAACCATTAGATGAAAAGGGAATTATCTATAATACGTTAAAATTACGAGGAGAACGTCCATTTTCAGTTCAGCTTGTGCCTGAAATTTTGACTCAGCCAATTTCCTTATTTGGTTCACACTATCAATAATACTTGCGCGTTGTCTAATGACAACGCGTTTTTCGATTTCTCTCTCAGTCTAAAGCTGTATTTGGATTCATTCTCATGGTCAATGAGAATTTACCAATAATTAGATACTATAAGGTTTAAAGAAGAGCAGAGAGGAGAATTTAAATGTATGAACAAATTTATGTTATTGAAAAGCTGGAACAATATAAACAAGAGGAACTTAGAAAAAAACCGTATTATTATTATGAAAAAAAGAATAGGGGGATTAATAATCAACTCTGCAGACTTCCTGTCATCCATCATCTTCCTTCATGCCAATGCACACATGACAGTGTATAGATTATGTTATAAGACCTTCCGAATAGTCTAAAGTTTTACTTAACATTTTTTCATAAAAAGACCTTCCTAAAGTTTGAAACATGCTGAGAAAGTGGTAAATAACTAATGCCATCTTCTTAGAAAGAAGGTCATCATATGAAATATTACTCTGATTATCGTTTAGTTGAATTGATTTACGAAGATACATTATATGAGCATCTTGAGTTTATCAGAATCGATCACATTTGTGAGGTTTGCTATATAACATTGAAAAATGTCATTACAACTGAGATATTTCCTTTTGAACAGCATCAAATTAAAAGCATACGTAAAAAAATCTACCGGTATCCGCAAAGTTCAACAAAAAACAAGAATCATGTTGCAGCAACCAGCTAAAATTCTTTATACTAAGATTAAAAATAAAGGAAGTGGCAACATTGATTCATCTTAACTGGAATGAACGTGCAACATTAAAAAAAGTAAAGTGCGTCCACACAAATGCTGCAAAATATATTGTCAATAGGGCATTAACTGCCGGTAAAGAATATGAAGTAAAAAATGAAACAGATGAATTTTATTTTATCGTTGATAATACTGGCAAGGTCGGAGGCTATTACAAAGACTACTTTCAAGATGCATAAATCCAAAGAAGCTGTCAACAATTGTTGACAGCTTTTTCTTTATATAAAAATCCTATCACACCATTTAATGATGAATCCATATACTAACATGTGACGATACATAATGAGGTGGTTCACAAATGATTAGAGATGTTATAAATGAAAACCAAAATTTATTAAATAATATCCTTTCAAGCCTGCATAAAAACATTATGATTGTCGGGCAACAAGAAATGAATGAAAACTCTACAGTTTTCCTAAGTAAGGAAAATTTAAAAGCTTTCCTAAAATTAAGGGATATTTATTCAGAGAAATTGGATTTTACTCTTTTGCAGGAAGGCCTATCATCATTCTCGACTATTCATCCTCATATTCATTACTCAATTGAAAAAATGTTAAATAACTTAGAGTTTATTGATCAATCTTCTACATATGATCTATGTCCGCATATGTCCAATCAAATTAAACAGGACCGCAATAAGGGGCTGTTCGGTAGGACTGAAACTTCCGTTATGGTTACTCTTCATTCATCCATGCTACAAAATCAAAAGATTATAAAGGATTTGCTTCACCATGGGATGAATATTGCACGAATTAACTGTGCTCATGACTCTCCAGAAATATGGAAAAAGCTTGTTGATTGTGTTCGAGAAGCGGAATTAGAACTTGGCCAAGAGAGAAACTTATGTAAAATTCATATGGAATTAGCTGGTCCAAAAATTAGAGTAGAAAAAATATTTTACCCTGAAAAGCCGTCTAATGAGGAAAGACCTTATTTTAATGTGAAGCCAGGAGATATGATTACAATAATTAGAGACGAATTAGCTCTAGAATTATTCGCAATGGAAGCTAAAGTCTTTTCAATAAACTCGCCAAAAGCATTACTAAATGTCTCGTTGAAAGACAAAGTGTTTTTTAATGACGGAAAAATCATTGGAGAAGTTTGTTCCATTACGGATGAATGGATAGGTATTACCATCTTAAAAACAAATAAAAAAATAACGAAGCTTCGTGAAGAAGAAGGGCTTAATCTTCCTGACTCTTTTGTTCACTTTATTATGCCTTCCATGACAAACACTGATATAGGGAACCTTCCTTTTGTACATGGACTAGCGGATTCCATAGGTCTTTCATTTGTACATCACCCTAGAGATTTAGAGAAACTTCGGATGCTCTTACATTCATTGCCCCCAAAGAATATAGGGATCATAGCAAAAATTGAAACAAAGGAAGCGTTCCATAACTTATCCAAAATTATTATCGAGGGACTTAATTTCGATTCATTTGGAATAATGATTGCAAGAGGCGATCTTGCTGTTGAATTAGGTTTTACTAAATTAGCATCTATCCAAGAGGAAATCATAAATCTTTGTCAGGCTGCACATATTCCAATTATTTGGGCAACAGGTGTACTTGAGCAACTAACAAAAAAAGGCATGCCATCAAGAGCTGAACTAACGGATGCATTTATGGGGCTCCGAGCTGATTGTATTATGTTAAATAAAGGTGAATACGCCGTTGATGCATTAAAAACTCTATATGAACTGATGATAATGAAACATACCTCCGAAACCAACAGGAGAAAAGAGACGTTTATTCAAAATCAATAAAAGAGGACCTAACTTTTTTGGTTAGATCCTCTTTTATTGTGGTAAAATTATTTATTAAAATGGGTTGGGAATACACGGCGAACTGTAGTTGAGAACTCATCGAAAAGCCCTTCGACCGGCTGGCCGTTGCGAATATCATTTGAATAATTGTTCATTCGATCATAGAAATCAGGGTTTACCGATACATAAACATCATTAATACTACGATCGACTGATTTTACTTGATCAGAAATTTTTCGTTCTATGTCACGGGATAAGCCATTTTGTTTATTAACTAGCCGTGCCGCCACATAGGCATTATTATCTGTCACAATTACATTTGCGTGATCTACTTCAGGCATAGAGACGATTTTATCTGCTGCACGGTCAGCTACCCGCATTTTCGAGCTATTATTTAGAGCGTTTTTATTATTTCTAACTGGAGTTATATTTGTATTCCTCATATCCCTGTTGTCAAAAACATTAAAGTCATTCGTGCCTGGATTGTTTACTCTTGTCAAGTTATCACGGTTTCTCATTGCAGTTTCATTCACATTATTATCATTATTAACACCACATCCAGCAAGAATGGACATTGTAAATAATGAGGCGATAATCGCTTTCACTTTCATAAATTTACCCCCTTTTTTATTACTCTTTTTAATACTACATCACTATGTTTCCATGTTTTTATCCATAATATCCATGGAACTTTTGCAATATAAGGTCATAAATGACAGACTGAATACAATACATAAATTTTTTTAGTTATTATCTAATGAACTAATAATGAAAGCAGGAGATTTTATTGACATATGTATTTATTGGGATAGGGGGTATAGTTGGAAGTCTCCTTAGATTTTTCTTATTCACGATTTCTGTTTCCCTTTGGGGAGAAGGTTTTCCCATCGGTACACTTATAACCAATATTATTGGAGCACTGCTTTTAGGATTATTTACAAAGAAATTCAGCCTAAGCGGGAGAATGAATCAACAATTAAAGGTTGCTATTAGTACGGGAGCAATTGGCTCCTTTACAACGTTATCAGCATTAAGCTCAGATGCCGTTCTATTATTGACTCGCGGATCGTATTTTTTTGCTTTTTTATATGTTTTCATTAGCTTATTTGGGGGGCTAGCTGCCATTTACTTAGGCTTTAAATTAGTGGAACAGCGGGATCGTGAGGAAGAAAAATGATCATAAATATATTGTTAATCTGTATAGGCGGATTCCTTGGAGCTATTTGCAGGTATAAACTTTCTATACTATTGAATAGTCATGTACAGGATAAAATCCCTTTTGGAACGCTTTTTGTTAATTTAGTGGGGTCTTTTTTATTAGGAGTCATCATCGGAATGGGTGAAGGTGAGCATATTCATTTTTTAATGGGAACAGGGTTTATGGGTGCATTCACCACTTATTCAACATTTAATTTGGAGGCTGTTATGCTTCTGCAGGCAAATAAAAAGGTACAAGGCATTACCTATTTAATGTTAACCTATTTATTAGGGATAGTGCTTGCATTTTTTGGCTTTATCATAGGGAAAATGTAAAGAGGGTGATTAAATCACCCTCTTTTCTATTTGTCGCTAATCGAATTTGATGTTTGCAGTACTTCCTTTTTTTCAGACGGGTAAAGCCTTTTCCCAATTATTGTTTGAATCGTTAGGAATATACCGCCGACAGTCCAATATAGTGGTAATGCAGCTGGTGCATTTAAAGAAACCATTACAATCATAATCGGAGACAAGAGCCCCATAAATTTCATCTGTTGCTGCTGTTGAATAGGCATTGTTGCCTGTGAAACCTTGAATTGAAAGAAGTATACGATCCCCGCAGCAACTGTAATCCAAATATCAGCGTGACCAAGATTAAACCACAAGAAGGAGTGGGTGGCAATTTCTTCTGATCCTCTTATGGCATAATAAAATCCCATTAAAATTGGCATTTGAATAAGGATTGGCAGACATCCCATATTTAGCGGATTCACACCATGCTTCTTGTAAAGTCCCATTAATTCTTGTTGCAGCTTTTGCTGTTCTTTCGGGTCCTTTGTTTCTTTCAATTTCTTTTGGATCTCGTCCATTTCAGGCTTTAGAGCGTCCATTTTTTCTTTCATGAGGCGCTGGTTTTTATACTGTTTTAACATAAACGGCATAAGTATTAGCCTAATGCCAAGAGTAATGATGATAATCGCAATCCCATAATTATCATGAAAAATGGCAGCTGTTCCATGAATGAGTATTGAAAATGGTTCGACAAGAAATTTATGAAAAAATCCATCATTGCTTTGGCCATTTTGTGAAGAACATGCTGATAATAATAAGACTGCTACTGATATTAGCGTGAAAAGAAAAATATTTTTCTTGTTTTTCATTTGTGTGACTCCTCCTAGTCTTGTTTTAACTTAGTTGGAAGGAGTCACTGTCTGGATCATCGCTTTGATCATCTATTTTTCTTGCACATTTTGATATCCAAATTAAAAATGGATTCCTTTGAACATTCATTCTTAAATGCTGAATTGGAATAATTGTATGAGAATCCAATCGATCTGTATTATTTATTGAATCATGAAAAGAGTATTGGATATTCCATACCCATAAAAATTTCATCATGAGCCCTAATATAAAACTGACATAGATGGCATGATCAGCCGGAATATTGGAAGCATCCATCAAAAAATCTAACATATACTCACCTCGGTATCTTAGGGCAATGGGTAAATTATAATTGATTTTTGATTACGGTGCAATTGAAAACACTATCCAATTTAATGGGAGCTTAAATATAATGGTTGTACCAATATTAAGGAAGTAATAGAATATAGGATGGACTGACTATTTGATTGAACGGTGGGGTATTTTGTCTTTTTTTAAGCGAAAAACGTTATTAACAATTGCAAAGGTTTTATTTCCAATTCTGATCTTGCTATTAATCAGCTATGAAGCGAAAGGTTTGTTTAAGGATTTTAACTGGAACTTAATTGACCTATATTTAGACAGGCTTTCTCTCCAGAGAATTATTTTGATATTTATCCTTGGATTAATTGCCTTGATTCCGATGTTTTTTTATGATGTGGTTCTTTTTCAAATTTTTAAAAGCAGAGTTCGAAAGAGGCAGTTTATTTTTTATTCCTTATCTGCAAATGCTTTCTCAAATTTAGTTGGATTTGGCGGGGTGGCCGGAGCAACTTTACGATCTATTTATTATCGCAAATATGCGACTGATTCTATTCCTGTCATTAGGATCATTGCAAAAATTTCTCTGTTTTATTTAACAGGGCTATCTATTCTTTCCTGGCAAGTAGCATTTACGGATATGCATGTTTATGCCGAAATCAAGTTTATGAAATTTGCCGTCTGGGCTATTGCAGCCTATACACCGGTTTTACTTATTCTTTTTTCATTTAGAAAAAAGTTTTGGAGCTTGGAAAACTTACAAAAGGGTTTTATTGCTGAATTAATAACCATCTCCATATTTGAATGGTTATTTGTTGGAATATGTATATGGGGGATTGCTCACTTATTGAGCGTAGCTGTTCCATTTTCAATTATTTTTCCGATCGTGATTATCTCGGCTTGTGCAGGTATCATTAGCCTTATTCCAGGAGGGATTGGGTCATTTGACTTAGTTTTTCTTATTGGAATGGAGACATACGGGATTCCAGCAGAATTAAGCTTGTTAATTATCATGTTTTATCGGCTTAGCTATTATATTTTTCCTGTTTTATTAAGCACGCCTTTTGTAATTTTTCAAATGGCTGCTAAAAAAAATCAAAGCTAAACAAAGTGACTTTTTTCTATCAAGTCCTTTTGTTTAGTTTTTTATATACATTTCTATCGGTTCAATATTGTGTAATCCTACAATTTAGAGGGTAAAATGGTAGTATTAATACTTTGCTAGGGGGATTTTTAATGCATCATTATTTTCAGGATGATAGTCTAACTCTGCATACT
>NZ_JBALOW010000110.1:0-9101 GCF_036965085.1 Bacillus sp. JJ1532 | reverse complement strand
GAAGTGAATCGGATATTAAGGAAGTTAGTAGTTAAATTCATATGTCTAATTTATTGATGGGTATTTTATTAAATTTTAGGATCATAGGCATTTTATTATTATTCATTATCTAAAATCAAACAGGAGTATTATTAAATTTAACTATGAAGGAATGGGATAAACGTGAAAATATTATATGTAACATCAGTCTGGACACCATTGTATCCTATTTTATATAACCGGGAATCAGAAGTAAAAGGAATGCCGGCTTTTGTTTATGTGTTGAAAAAATTAATTGAAGAAGGTAATGAAATTGATATTATTTTTTATGATAATTGTATGGATAACGAGAGAAATCGATACAGCATTTCAAGCGATTGGTTTAAAAAGGTAAATATATTAAAACATGTTTATATTAAAGATAACAAATCAGTAAGAAAAATAATTTCGACTTCATTAGGTTATATCAAAATTGCAAATGCGGTTAAAAGGGCTTTAAATAGTAAAAAGTATGATTTTATATATGGACACGGGCCATTATCTGAAGCTGCAAGTCATTATGCAAAAAAATATAAAATACCTTTTGGGCAAAGGCGATATGGTGACACATACTGGGATTTAATAGAAAAAAAAGGTTGTTTATATGCTTTTTTATCTCAGCCGTGGAATTACTACTCTTATAAAAATAAAAAAGCTTTTATGTTGGCAACAAATGATGGTTCAAGAGTAGATAAAACATATGAATTAATTAATAAAGGTAAAAAACCTTATCCCTTTTATATGTGGTTAAATGGAGTACCCCAACAACCTTCAGATATCACCTTGGAAATTGATAAAGCTAAGTTTCAAAAGCCTTACTTGTTTTATGCAGCAAGAATAGCTAGTTGGAAAAGGCAACATTTAGCATTAGAGATATTGAATATATTGAAGAAGAGAAATCTTGAAATTAATTTGTTTATTGCTGGTCAAAACGATGATGATCAGTACTTTAATTATTTATCTAAGAAAATTGATGAGTATAATATTAAAGACCAAGTATTTTTTATAGGTAGTGTAAATGTTCAGGAATTGCAATATTTAGCTAAAGAATCTCTAGCATCGCTATCGTTATATGATCCATGCAATCTTGGAAATGTTTTTATCGAATACTTTTCTGCTGGAAGTTTAGTTATTTCTTGTAATGATGGATCATTAGATGGGATAGTAAAAAACAATGAAAACGGTTTTCTTGTAGACGATATGGAACAAGCAGCAAATATTATTGAAAGTTTATTAAATGATGAGAAGCAATGGATGAATATTAGAGTCAAAGCAAAGGAAACTTCAGAAAGAATGTTTTTATCATGGGAAAAAAGGGTAAGCAATGAAATTGAACTTATAAAATCAGCAATTAATAGTGTAAGGATGGAATAATTTGAAACCCTCAATAGCTACAGATGCAGTAAAACTTACTACATCTAAAATTATTATTCTCACTATATCATTTTTAAACGCAATGTTATTATCGCGTTTTCTAACCCTTGAAGAGTATGGAACCTATTCTCAAATTTTTTTGGTGATAAATCTTTTAGTAACTGTCTTTATGTTAGGATTACCTAATAGCATAAACTTTTTTTTGGCAAAGGCGGAAAGAGATGAGGAAAAGCAGAAGTTTTTGTCTGTTTATTACTCACTTAGTACTATTTTAAGTCTTATCACTGGCTTAGCTTTGGTTCTAATTACCCCAATTATTGTGAATTATTTTGATAATGAGCATATTAAGAAGTTTATATACGTATTGGCATTTTATCCATGGTCTAGAATAATTCAGTCAAGCATAGAAAATATATTAGTAATATATCAGAAAACTACATATCTAATGACATTTACTACTCTACACGGCATATTTCAATTATCAATAATTGTTATAGTGATTGTTTTTAATGAATCATTTAGTATGTATATGCTTCTTTTTGTAATTATGGAAGCAATTTTTACATTTAGTGTCTATTTGATAGTCAAAAATCTAGTTGGAAATGTAGCTATTAATTTTGATAAACAATTGATAAAAAGAATATTTAAGTTTTCACTTCCTATAGGATTGGCATCTGTTATTGGGACAGTAAATATAGAATTTGGAAAATTATTGATTGGTAGATTTTTTAATACAGAGGAGCTAGCTATTTATACAAATGCAACAAAAGAAATGCCAGTTACTATAATTGCTACTTCTCTAACAGCAGTTTTAATGCCTCAACTAGTTCGGCTACTTAATATGAGTAAAAATGAAAAGGCAATCACCTTATGGGGAGATGCTACAATATTGTCTTATTTGTTCATATGTTTTTTTGCTGCAGGTTTGTTTACTTTTGCTCCAGAAGTAATATCGCTTTTATATTCAGATAAATATCTTCCCGGTGTTACTGTATTCCGAATATGTACCATTGTTTTATTATTAAGATGTACTTATTTTGGGATGATACTAAACTGTATCGGTAAAACAAGTTTTATATTTTATAGTTCTCTATTATCCCTGGTATTGAATGGAATCTTATCCATAGTATGCTTTTTCATTTTTGGGTTTATTGGTCCTGCAGTTTCAACTGTATTATCAATTGCAATGATACAAATTTTGCAACTGGTTGCAACTTCGAAAAGTATAAAAATCTCGTTTAAAAAAGTGTTTCCATGGAGAACTGTTGGTATTATTACTATACTTAATTTCTTCTTAGCAATAGCATTTAGCTTGATAAAGGAATATGTTTCTTTAGAAAATTCTTTAGGTGAAATATTTGAATCTATAATATTAGGTTTATTGTGGGGCACATTCTATTTTACAATCATGGCAAAATATATTAAACAAAAATGGATTGTATTAAATGAGGTAAAAGTTAGTTCATAAATTTTATACTAAAGGGTGATATGAACAGGAAGATGATAACTATAATTGGAGCTAGTCCTTAATTTATTAAAGGAACTCCATTTTCTAATGTGTTTAGAAAAGAAAATCACGAGATATTATCATACTCGTCAACATGAAAGCATAGGGACGGTTCTTGCGCTTCCAACCAATTTTATTTAGGGTTTATAGAAGTTTGTGAAGTGTTTTGGAATATTTAATGTAAAATGAATTTGAATAGGGAATGGCCTAAATGATCACTCTTTTAACAAAACGGGGATGGTTCTTGCGTTTCCTTCCAGGTGGGGAAACATATAGGCACATATATGAACTGTGAAAACATGAGAACCGTCCCTAAGAAACCGTGCCTGTCACCACTCGTATAATTTTGTTACATACAATGTTCCACGATGTTAGTTAGAGAGGGGTGGATTTCCAGATACAAGAGTATTTGTGAATTTGTGGATAAACAAAGGAGTTTTGCAAATGATATTAGTAGTAGGTGGAGCCGGATATATCGGCAGTCATCTTGTTAAAGAGCTGATTAAAAATGAAGAAGTAGTTGTATTAGATAATCTTTCTACCGGTCACCGTGAGGCGATTGATAAAAAGGTTATTTTTGTTGAAGGAAATTTAGGTAATGAGGAAAATGTGGAGCGCGTTTTTTCAAAATACCCGATAAAAGCAGTTATGCATTTTGCCGCTAACAGCTTAGTAGGGGAGTCTGTTGTTGATCCAATGAAATACTATGAAAACAATGTAGCAGCTACTCTTACTCTATTAAAGGTCATGATCAAAAATAACGTAAAGAATTTTATTTTCTCATCAACTGCAGCAACTTATGGGATTCCTAAGGTTGATATGATCGATGAGTTCACTGAGACTAATCCAATTAATCCATATGGCAAATCTAAGCTGATGATTGAACACATTCTAGCTGATTATGCGCAAGCTTATGACCTTTATTACGTTGTGTTAAGATACTTTAACGCTGCAGGAGCCTCCGAAACGGCAGAAATTGGGGAAAGTCATGATCCAGAAACTCATCTAATTCCAATCGTGCTGCAGCACTTAGCCGGAGCTCGAGAGAAGGTAACTGTATTTGGATCGGATTATGATACACCAGATGGAACGTGTATTCGTGATTATATTCATGTTACAGACTTGGCTAGGGCTCACATATTTGCCTTGGATTCCTTAATAGAAGGTAAGAACAAAACAGCAACTTATAATCTTGGAAATGGATTAGGTTATTCTGTTAAAGAAGTTATTGAGACATGTGAAAAGGTAACTGGTTTAAAGGCCAATGTTGAGTTGAGTGAAAGACGTCCTGGGGATCCTGCTAGATTAGTTGCTTCGGCACAGAAAATCTATAAGGAGCTTGGTTGGAAAGCGGAGAAGGAATTAGAAATTATTATTAAAAGTGCTTGGAGATGGCATCAGGCACAGAACTATTGATGAAAGAATTATGTCTTTGCTTAGCTAAAGAGTTTATAGCTTTAATCCGATAAAGGATGCTCCTTTTTGAATTGTGAGCCCGAAATAAAAAATAATCGCCCTTTACGGTGCGTATGACAAATAACCGTATATCATGATTATTTTAATCAGATGTACGGTTATTTCATTTTATTATTTGCCATATTCTGCTTGGATCATTTTTGACCAAGGCATATATTGATTTAGAATTTCTGGATGTTGATAGATATCAAGATTCGGTAAATCCGTCAGTAACTTCAAGAGATAACGATAGAAATCCACACCGTTTGCTTTTGTAGTTTCTGCGATACTTAAACAGATGGCGTTGGCTTTTGCACCAGCTTCACTGACGGAAAAGAGCCAGTTTTTTCGACTGGATTATTATCAATTTCGATACGACCATCCTTCAAGAATGCTTTTAGTCCATTCGCTCTGTTCAGAGTATATTCAGCTGCCTTCGCAAGCGCGTTCTTGCCGTAGAATGGTAATTTTTCAAACCAGTCAAAGAATTTCTTAACGATTGGCAGCGCAAATTTTTGACGTTTCTTTCTTCGCTTACTTGGAGACAAATGCTTGAATTCCAAGTCGATACAAAGCAACACAATAGCTGAACGATTTGTCCATTCTTGCTGTTCACTTTCATCCAATAACGCCGAACACGCAGCCAACAATTTGCGAAGGTAATGCCTTCTATTTTGTCATAGGCCGAATAACCATCACAGACAATCGTTCAAGAATAATCTTTAATGAGTAAGCCCCCATTCAAACAACGCATATAAACACGCTGCACCTCCTGGTAGGATACTAGTATCAAATTTTTTGAGGGGGTGCTTTTCTAATGCCGCAAAATAAATTGACAATCGTCCCCGTTACACTTCTGTTTATGGCATCATATAAATGCAAGGTATGGCATTTAATTTGTGCAGGCCCCTCGAGTATTGTTACTCTGTTGTAAATGAAACTAAATTCGTGCTGGATCTCCAGTTAAGATCGTTAGAAATTTTATCAATCGTTTGATAGACCGTATAAATGCGTTGCCCCACTTGATTTAGCTGGGATCCAATTAAACGATTGATTGATATGTATTTTCCTAGTTGCAGACGGATGAGAGACTGCCACACTTCTTATCCTAACCATCTATCCAATCACTTTTACTTTTTCCTGAATCGTGTCTTTTTTTGTTCCAAAGTAAAGAAAAGCGAACCTCTTGTCATTTCTTCTAGCTGTTCAGCTCTTTTAATTTTACAGTTGAATGAGGAGAGTTTGGCTAAGATGCATTTGGTTTGGCCGTTGCTGTAGGTGATGGATGTTTTCGGGTTGAGGCTGGTTGTTCTTTTGATGTGGGCGGGATTAAACTAGACGCACTCTTCATGCTTCGCTGATTTGTGGGAACACGACAATTCGGTCAATCGGATTGACCAAGACTGGGCAACAATGTACAATGCCTAGCAATCTTTTTGATGACTCTATGGCGCCTCTTAAGTTATACCCGATGCTTCTTATGCTTTCATCGAGAATCTCAAGGGGGGTTTGTAGACCATAAATGACTTGTTTGTTTCGTTGACGTGTGTGCATAGCTTCCCGTAACGATCCCGAAGACCTGCCATTTGTACGAAGTTTTTGTTGATGGTATAGCGTTGTTTCATAAACAAGTGTCTCTTTTCCTTTGGCAGCATGCTGCTGAACATTTTTTTCTGATTCCTTTTTGCGCATCCTAGCTCTACGTATGTCTTTCTGAATTTCTTCTAGTAATTCTAAGGGGTTCATCTCAAAGGCATATGCTAGAGAATTGAAGGTAGTAAACTTTGGTATAACCTGATCGTTTTCAATTTTTCCGATTGTTCCCCGATCGAAGGAGCTATCCCCAACAAGAGCCATTATATGCTGCGCCTCCCGTTTTCAACTTTTTTCACAGGTCTATTATCCGAGTCAATCATCATGGTGAAATGACCTCCTGGTGTTCCTGTTGTCATTTTATTATATTGTTCGGCGGTTTGAAGTTTTGAATTAAAGGCTGATAGTTTTGCTGGAAAGATCAAAGTTTTTCCGTTGCTGAGTGCGACGGCTGTTTTTCGGAAGATGCTAGTGGTTCTTTCGATATGATACGGGTTAAACCAGATTGTATCCTCATGTTTGGGAGATTTAGTGGGGAATACGACAATCTGATTAATTGGATTCACCTTAATGGGGCACATATGAATATCGCCAAGAAGTCTCCTGGAAGTGGCGATGGCGCCCTTTAAGTCAAAGCCAAAGGCACCGATACTCATATCAAGGACCTCAAGAGGGGACATGTCAACAAGGAAGGTTCTGGTTGTTTCGATGATTTGTGTACATAGCTTTCCATAGCGGTCATAGTGACCCATCATGTACATAAATTCAGTCGTAATGAAATAGTGATTTTTCATAGGCATTTTGAATAACTCCTTTTGGGAAGGTGATTTAATAAGGTTAGAAAAAAGTATGCGCTTTAATGAGTGGGGACTGTTTGATAGCTGGGATTCAAAGGGGGACTTATATTAAGAAGTCTTAGATCATAGAAGAAAAAGTGAGGACGGCTGCACCATTTCTATTGAAGCGAATTAGTCCTCACCGTCTTCTTCCGTATCAATAATTCTAATAATTTCATTGGTATCTGTAATGTCGAGAGCTTCGGCAATTTTTTGAATATGCTTAATTTCAATTCTCTGCCTCTTTTGATTGGCCAATTCATTTAATGTCGAATGCCGAATATCCGCTAGCCTTCCCAATTCCCGAATTGATTTAATATTACGTGATTCTATTAACTTATGTAGGGCGATCTCCACTTCTTTTCCCATAGCTCTCTACTTCCAATCTTATAGACTTATATAGAAGCTATCACATGGAAAATTTCAAAGTGGTACGCTTATACGTATCATTTTTGGGGAATATGTGACGAAACATTGACATGGTGCCAGACACGAATGAAAAAGGGATGACATTGTTTATTCATTGCGTTTTAGTGCGCATTTATTGGACTACATCACCGTGAAGAAATCCTTCAAAAGGAAGCGAGAACGTGACTCCTTGCTCCCTTTTTTAAACATTAAAAACTTTTAGTATTACTGAAGTGCTTTTCTAAGCTTCTCTTTCGCTCCCGAACGCCAATTTTTCACAGCTGACGCAGAAACCTGTTCAATAGCAGCAATCTCTGTGACGGTTAGTTCTTTTAAAAATGTATATAGAACCCATTTTGTCTGATTTTCTGTTAATTCTCCAGCTTGGCAATAGGAGAGTAGAATATCTTCATCCATCGAGCAGAAGTTGAAATCGTCTTCGATATCCTCTAGAAACTTTTCCTCAACGTGGATCACTTTATCCGCATGTCGATTCATTCTCGTCATTTCTGTCTGCAATCTCCCTCTAATATAGGGGTATGCGAAACTCGTGAAGATTCCTTTTTTCGCATCAAAACGCTCATACGCTTCCCATAATGCAATAAGGCCAACCTGAAAGAACTCATCCTTGTTCGTATAAATGCTTAAAGACGAAATAATCTTGTAAATCATCGGCGTATATTGATCTTTAACCTGTTCAAAGCTTTCCATCAGAATTCCCTTCAGAAAGCGCGCTTTACCATGTATTCCCGGGTTATCTACAGCATACTTAGAAATCATTTGATCATCGAACAGATCAAAATCCAATTTGAACGCTAAACAGGGGTGAAAAGTCGAAAAACAGCATCAAAAAGGAACTTTGAACGCAAAATAAGGATTTTGGTCCCGATTTGTGCCAAATTGGATCGAATGGACGGTTCCCTTGTCCCAGTTGCTTAAAGGAAAAGTCGATAATGGAATAGGGAACAGGATCATATGTTTAGAAAAACCGATTATGTCGCAGTAGAACCAAATATGATGTCTCTAAAAAGCTCGCTCATCCAGGAAGGACCGATAGATTTATCTGTATGTATTGTTACAGGAAAGTCCACTTCGTAAAGCTCTTCGAAATAGAGTTCCTGAAGTTTTTTATCTAGAATTCCATAGTAATAGGCAAGGGGCTTGATGACCTTGGCAGCTGTTTTCATTTTTCGTATGAGCTGTTTAATGGATGAAATGGCTATGGATAGCACTCTCTCCCTGTCGTTTACTCGGTTATGGCGATAAGCAGCAATAATAGTCATTCTCCAGAATTCCTCAATGCTTTTGGCTTCAGGAAAAAAGTACTTAACCACTTGAACAAAGTCATTAGGCACACGGTCACTTGTATAGGTGTGATCGAGACACGTATCGCCCACGTTACGTTTTTTATTGTTTTTAATATTAGTTTTAGAAAGATTACTAGTTTTTATAGGGGAGTCCAATTTTTCCTTCTTAGGTGGTTCACTGTTAGGAAAACGTTTGAACACATAAAGGTTGCTGGACTGTGAGCCGTTCTTTCTCTCCGTTTCATGGACAGTCATGATGCCAAGCTCCGTGACCTTTGCAATCATCCTTTTGAAGGTAGAGCGGGAAATTCCATTGCCATTGAACTCCTCGTGGATCGCCTTTAACACCGTCCCGATTTTCGCATTACACACACCCGGCACTTTCGCCGCAAAGCGAATAAGCCGCTTCAATCCGACAAGCTCCCCCTTGGAAAGCTTGTCCTTATGAACCGACATCCACATTTCAATATGAGTATTAAATTCCTCTAAACTCTTAAACTGTGAAAAAGACTCAAACTGTTTGATATTGCCTGATTTCAAATTCATTTACATGCACCACCCTTTATTTGTTACATATGGATTTAGGGTGGGAAAGGACAGGGT
>NZ_JBALOW010000109.1:0-7398 GCF_036965085.1 Bacillus sp. JJ1532 | reverse complement strand
CATGTATATTAATAAATCCCATCTTTTCGCTTAAAGATCATTTAGAAATGGAAAAAGAACATAAATTTTTCTATAAAAAATTTCTAAAAGAGCTAGCTGATGCTTATAATATCGACATTATGCAGGTTGAACTTGAAGTAATGAAAAAAATGGAAAACTTTAATTATCCCCTGAAGATCCCAATGAAAATTATGCATATTATGACGGATAGGAGATCGTATAATCTGGCAAAACAAACAAAAAACCGAACTTTAAAATGGATAGAAGAAGGAATCCAAACTTCAATTTGTTATTTACTGCCTGAAAAAAAGCAAGGGATTGAATCACAAATTGTTGATTTTATGAAACAAAATGAAAGGATATTATAAAACAGCCTCTATAAATAAGATTCAAATGTTCAAGACAATATTAGTTATATTCGCAAGTTTCCATCATTCCACTATTAAACTAGGTATTTTCCTTCTGAGGGAAAATACCCAACTTACATAATCTAACAGGAAAGTAATTCGCTTATTGTACAAACTATTAATCTCTTTTCAGCAGCATGATTCAAAATAATAGGAAGTGCTTCAAGAGATGATTTTTTTGGATGCATAAGAATAATGGAGCCGTTCTTTAAATTAGGGACAATTCTGTTAATAATTTTATGGTGATCCTCGAGTTTCCAATCCAATGTATCTAAAGTCCAAAGAATAGTTTTCATTTTTTCCTTCGCAGCAGCTTCAATGACCCTTTGATCAAAATATCCATAGGGAGGAGTGAAAAAGGCTGGTTTTATTTTCAGATGTTGTTCAATTACATCATTCGTGCTTGTAATCTCATTTTTAATTTCTTCATCCGAAAGTGTTATCATATTCGGATGTGAATAGGCATGGTTTCCGATCTCATGTCCAGCAAGCTGTATCTTCAGTGCAGATTGGGGATTGTTATTGACCCATCTGCCCTCAAGGAAAAAAGTAAGCTTAATTTGATATTTCTTCAAAATCATTAATAAATCCTTTAAATATTCATTACCCCATGCAACATTGACCATAAAAGCAATTTTTGCCGAATTCAAATTACCATGATAAATAGGTATATGTTCCACCCAATCTTGTCCTCTCTATATAATTTTAAATAAAATATGCCCCTCAATATAAAAATGATTGTATTTGTTACACGACTCTTTCATACTTTTTGATGTATTTAGTCAGAATCACTATACAACTCATGGGATTAAACATATTGTGGATTAGAATGTTTGATAAAACTTGTACCATTGAATGGGGACGATTTCTATGAAGGAGTTTAAGGAAATAGAAGCAGGGCTGCCCATAAAAACGAAAAAGAGTAAATACAATTATTACACCATCTGTCATGGTGAAACATTAAGTCATATTTCTAAAAAATTTTCAATACCTATTGAGCAGCTAAAAGAAGACAATCAATTAAAATCAAATTATTTATATGCAGGACAGCTTATAAAAATAAATCGAAAAGTTTTGACTGAGACAATATCCTTACCCTCGGTATTAATTTCAAATGGATTCACTAATAAAAATGAAATTTCATTGACCTTTGATGCAGGCGCAGGCGCTGAACATACAGGTGAAATATTAAACGCTTTAAAGAAACACCGTATTCAAACGACAATGTTTTTGACAGGAAAATGGGTCGAGCAATTTCCGAAACTTTCGAGACGTATAATCGAGGATGGACATGAAATTGCAAATCATTCATACAGTCATCCAGACTTTACAAAAATTCCATCTGATAAAATGACAGAAGAATTACAGAAAACTGAAGAGTGCTTCGAAAAGCTTCTCGGTACAAAAGGAATACCGTTATTCCGACCGCCATTTGGAGCATGGAATAAATCTGTTCTTGAAACAGCTGGAAAGAATCAATTTCCATATACTGTTTATTGGAGTATTGATACGATTGATTGGAAAGAAACGTCAAGTTATGAAATAGGAGAAAGAATCATGACAAAATCAACAGGAAATGACATCGTCCTTGCCCATTTAAATGGAAAATCCACGGCAAAAGCAATGGAAGTTGTAATACCAAAATTATTAAATAAAGGACTCCAAATTGTTAAAGTAAGTGAGATGTTAAAAGAAACCAGGTGAAAGTAGGTGATTTTATATGAGAATTTTATTTTTAGAAAGCGATCCGATGTGGATTTATGGCCTGCCAAACGGATTTTTGGACGCTGGGCATGAAGTGATGGTATCCGGTCCGCTAATGGACTGGAGTTTAGAAGAGATGATTACAAGCTTTAAACCTGACTTGATTTTTACGATGGGGCACACGAGAGAACATTCAAAAGAAAGGAGGTTATTAATAAAAAAGCATGTAGCCCACTTAGGAATTCCTCATATTTATTGGGCTACAGAAGACCCCGGATACACTCTCACTTTTTCACTTCCGCTAATTGAAACAATTCAACCCGATTTTATCTTTACCATTTGCCCTCATCGTGTCAATTTTTATAAAGAAAAAGGTTACAAAGCAGCTCATTTAGACTTTGGCTATCACTCAAAAGTACATTTTCCAACAGAAATAGATTCTAAATACGATGTCTCACTTGCATTGGTGGCAAATGGATACCCGATGCTTTATAAAAAAAACCCCCTAAATTACAGATTTGAAGCATTGAGAAATCTTTTAAGCCCTTTTATAATGGAAAATCTTCGAATTGATTTTTGGGGACGTTATTGGCACTTTATGGGCCATATTATTGGCAAGGAGATTCCTAAACATTGGAATCATGGTTTTTTACCATATATAGAGGCAAATAAAGTATACAGTTCCGCAGATATCCTTTTAGGTGTACAAAATATGGACTCACAAGTGACACAAAGGACATATGAAATATTAGGCTCAGGCGGGTTTCTGCTAACAAATGATACTTCTAAAATTCGAAGTCTTTTCACACCTGGTCAGGACCTTATTGTGACTTCCTCTCCCGAAGAAACAATTAAATTAGTAAAGCATTTTTTAGCCCATCCGGAGGAGCGTCTTGAAATAAAAAAGGCAGGCATTGAGGCAGTAAAGAAATATTCTTATTTAGAGCGAGCTAAGTATATTCTAGAAACAATTACGAAAGCAGGGCTTATTTCAAAGGAAAAGGCTGCCCCAAGTATAGGTAACTGGGTTTATTACCTTGACATTTTGCAAGCAAAATATGAAATTCATATCTTTAAGCCGAAGGAAAGCCTGCGGTCTATTTCGAAAAAATACAGAGTGAGTGTAAAACAAATTAAAAAAATGAATAAACTGGCAACAGATATTATTGATGTCAAGGATTATATAAAAATAAGAGAAAGGTAGAATATAAAGGTGGAAGATGAATGCGAGTTCTTTTCATTGATAGCGGTAACCTCTGGCCACATACATTGCCAAAGGGATTTCATGCTAATGGACATGATGTAATGATTTCGGGCCCCATTACTAAGCAAAACTTGCCAAAAATATTGGCGGAATTCAATCCTGATCTTGCTGTTACAATAGGGTGGGGACCCGAGCATACATTTAGAAAACAAATTTTAATCATGGAACAGATGACAACTAGAAATATCCCATTAATATACTGGGCAGTCGAGGATCCAGCCTATACAAAAAATTGGACGTTGCCATTAATCGAAAATATGAAGCCGGATTTCGTATTTACCATTTGCAGGGAAACATCATATGTTTATAAACAGCGAGGAATTCCATCTGCATTTTTAGATTTTGGGTTTGAAGAAACCATACATTTTCCGACCCGTAAATATCCGGAGTATAGTGCCAAAATTGCGGTAGTTGCTAATGCTTATCCAGATATATTATCGAAATATCCAGACCATTTTCGTCATGAATCAATTAAGCTTTTAATAAAGCCTCTTCTTAAAAATCAGTTTAGAATCGATTTTTGGGGCAATCATTGGGATCAAATGGGCTCATATTTAGGTTTTGACATACCAAACGATTGGATTCACGGGCATCTTTCTTATACAGAAACTAATAAATTATTTAGCTCTGCCGACATCATCATTGGCTTGCAAAATTACCCGAATTTAGTTACACAGCGCACATTTGAGATTCTTGGTTCCGGCGGTTTTTTAATTACACAAGATACACAAGGAGTTAGAAGCAGGTTCAAACCTGGAATGGATCTTGTTGTATCATTGTCACCTAAAGATACTGTCGATAAAGTAACCTATTATCTCAAACATGCCGATGAACGAAAAATCATCAAAAAACAGGGACATAAAACTGTTCAACCTAATTCTTATAAAGCTCGAGTAAGACAAATGATTGATATTTTAGTGGAGGAAAAAATTGTTCATCCAAAGGTGGCGGCTAGTCGTGAGAAGCCTGAATTCATCTTTTTTCAAGATTCGATTGATCAGCAATATGTAATGTATAAAGTGAAAACAGGTGATACGTTATTGAAAATCTCCCAAACCTACGGGGTATCAATTGAAGAACTTAAAAGTGTAAACTCACTTCCAGATCATTTAATATATGAAAATCAAATATTAAAGATTAAAAAGCAAGCGACAGACAAAAAGAAATAATTAGTCGTGCATTTGCATAGTATACACTGAGAATAAATAGGGAGGCTTTGTATGGACAGGGCAGTCATAATTGGGGCATTTCAATTTTTAGGTTTTCATTTTTGTCAGTCTTTGCTGGATCAAGGTTTCGAAGTGTTAGGTGTTCGATCAGAAAATAGAGAAAAAGATGCGTATCTTATTGAAAAGCGGATGGAAATTGGCCGTAACGCTAATTTTAAGGAAATAATTATGTCCGATTTGGTCTCTCAAGTGGAGATCCATGCACAAACCTTAATTCTTATTGATTACTATAGTTTTTCTGCAACTGAACAAAAGGTTTTATTCAATAAAGATAATATACTAGAAAGATTTCTAAAAAATAACAAACAGAAAATGGCTGAAACCGATACAAGAATCATCTCTCTTTTCCCAATACAATGGCTTCATCAAAAGGATAAAAATATCCAGCGCATTTTGGAAAATGAAATAATCAGTCACCGCATTTATCTCCCAACAATCTACGGACCTTGGCAGCCAAACTCCTTTTTATTTCAACAATCCTTAGAAAAATCATTAGATCCAGACCGGGAATTATCCATTCATGAATGTGAATGGATCCATGATACTTTGTACATTGCAGATATTCTGGATCCAATTTTAAAATTGGCTGAAACAAAATCTGCCGATGCTTGCACTTTGAAAAGCGATATTCCACACTATTGGAAAAAATGTGTTGACTTTCTTTCCATTCCTGCTGAAGTTCTAGAAATGATTACAATTAATTACCCATCAGAGCGGAATGAAATTAAGGTAAAAATCGTGAAGAACTGCACCCCTTATTCAGAGGGAATTGAAAATCAGAAAAGACATCTAAAGTTGATTGATGAAGGCGGAATTTAATAGAATAGGAATAAAGTCTTTTCAAAACTTAGGTGATAAGGGTAGAATGAAAATAGCTGGAAGTTTATTCTGGATTTTTTTTGTTTAGAAAAACGTTATGGCTATTTCGGAGAGGCGGAACAAAGGGAGATGCAAAAATTATTTGTACGATTTGGGATCCTTCTTTTAAGCCTTCTTTTATTGGCCTCGTGCGGACAAGCAATGTCCTCAGGTAAACTAAAGAAAGCGGGCTTATTAATCCCTGATACGATAAATGATCAAGTATGGGGAACAAAAGGCTATAAAGGAATGTTAAAGATTCAATCCCATCATAATATTGAGGTTTACTATAAAGAGGGTATGAGTTCTCAATTAGTTGTCGAACGTGCGGTGAAAGAATACGACCAAAAGGGAGTTAATATTATTTTTGGCCACGGCAATGAATATGCGGAATACTTTAATCAGATTTCACCTAATTATCCCCATATTCATTTTGTCAGCTTTAACGGAGATGCTGAAAATACCAATACGACAAGTTTAAATTTCGAAGGATATGCAATGGGTTTTTTCGGTGGGATGATTGCAGGTCATATGACAAAGACTAATGCAATAGGAATCATTGCAGCCTATGAGTGGCAGCCTGAAATTGAAGGCTTCTATGAAGGGGCAAATTATGAAAATCCTTATGTAGATGTCATGATTGAGTATGTAGGCAATTGGGATGATGATAGAAAAGCGATTGAACTATTAGATAAGGTAATGGCAAAAGGTGCCGATGTTATTTATCCAGCCGGGGATGGCTATAACGTCCCTGTCATCGAACAGGTTAAAGAAAAGGGCCACTATGCAATCGGCTATATTTCTGATCAATCAGATTTGGGTGAGTCCGCCGTTTTAACTAGCACGATTCAGCATGTGGACGTTCTATATGAAATAGTGGCAGATTTGTTCAACAAAGGGGAACTAAAATCAGGAAATCTGTCATTTGATTTTCAAGAGGATGTAATTACTCTTGGAAAGTTCAGCTCAGACGTGGACCAAGAATTTATTAATAAAATTAATACAGCCATTGCAGAGTATAGAGAAACTGGGGAACTGCCAAGTAAATAAAGAAAAGAAGGAGTTACATAATTCATGCAAACAACAGACAAAACGATGGAATTCATGCAAATTGCCATGAAATATCTTCCAGAAGCAAAACAGCAATTAGAAGAGGCTGGAGTAGAATTATCCTTGGAAATGATCCAGCCATTCATGAGTCTTTTTACAAAGGTAATGAATGAGGCATATGATATGGGAAAAGCAGATGCGTTAGCAGAGAATAAATAATTTAAACCGGTCTTCATAAGAGGACCGGTTTTATTATCCACTAACCTTTCTTTTTGAAGAACTGATCAATAAAAGGAGTGACCTGTCGATATAATGGTTTTAATTGCTTAGCAGAACTAACAAGAGTGTCTATATTGTCCATTAGTTCAAGGAAATTGATGTTATTAACAACATGATTGAGATGGTTTGATAGGGAACTATTGTTTGTACTCCCTTTAGGTGAAGGATGATGCCTTTCACCAAACATCAAACTATCAATACGACTATGACTATACCTTCTGTTTGAATTTTCATACTCCATTTCTTTAAATGTTTCATCAATGCCTATGTTCTCATTCGAGGGCTGCTCGATTGAACGGAACATTAATTGGTTAAGGCGATCTGTTTTTTTGAAATCTTGCTCTCTTTCCATTTCTGTATCCAACGGTTCTCCATCCCCTTTACAATTAAGCTTTTATATTAATTTATGTGAACGATTCATCAGTGTTTAGGCAATGGTGGATAAAAACTTATAAATAGTCTTTGATTAATCTTGAAATTTCACCTGTAAATTTGATAAAATTAGTACCAAGTCATAATATTTGATAATAATATTAATTATCGTTTATTGTATAAATGCTTTATAATTGAGCCAGTGTATATTTGTTATGGCTTTTACATTTAATAG
>NZ_JBALOW010000108.1:0-6251 GCF_036965085.1 Bacillus sp. JJ1532 | reverse complement strand
AATATCATTCTTTTTCTAATAAATAAAACAACAAACACCATAAATAGTAATGTCAACACTACATAAGTCAAATTTGAATATATATCCATATAACCCACAATTGTTTCCCATGATCCTCCAACTGCAGTTCCTATTTTAATGAGAACAACATTCCAAATTAAGTTCCTAATGTTAATACTAGAAATGTTCTAAAATTCAAATTTGCTTTTTTACAGGCATTCATTATCATTATCAAATGTTTCAATCCTGTAATAAATATTAAAAAAGAGCACATACTGTTTCTTTTTCATAGGATTAACTTTATAATGCGCACTAGATGATTTTTTTAGGGAAAATTATACTTCTAGCTTAAGGAAGGAGATCGATTATGAAAAAAATGATGTTTACATTAATAACCGGTCTAATGGCAGTTGTTTTAGTGGCATGCGGAGGAAATGAAGAAAGTACAGAAGCTAAAAATGATGATAAAGCAAAAACAGTGGAAACCGATCAGCAGAAGGAACAGCAAAAGCTAATGAAAGAAATGCAAAAGAAATTAGAAGCACAGCAAATAGATGAAAAGAAAACTGTTGCCATAGTGAATGATAAAGAAATTTTAGGAAGCGAGTATAATACCGCTTTAGCATCTATACAAGGACAAATGCAGCAAATGGGACAAGATCCGACTTCTAAAGAAGCTGCAGAGCAAGCGAAAAACCAAACAATTGACAGCTTAGTCGGACAAACTCTTCTTCTTCAAGAGGTAGATAAAAAAAGCTATAAAGTTTCAGAGGCAGATATTAATAAGCAGCTGGACGAAATAAAAAAACAGTTTAAAACAGAAAAAGAATTCGAAGCCGCTCTTAAAAAATCCGGCATGGATATGAAAACACTTGAAACTCAAATAGCTGACGGTATTAAACTTAAACAGTACATTGAGAAAGAAGTGCCAGCTGGTGAAATAACCGATGAAGAAATTCAAAAAACGTTTGATCAATATGCGGAACAAGGAAAGAGTACTGGACAAGAAGTTCCAAAGCTTGAAGAAGTAAAACCACAAATCGAACAATCTCTTCAACAGCAAAAACAGCAAGAAAAACTCGCTCAGCAGGTTGAAGAGCTAAAGAAAAATGCGAAGATTGATATTAAGATTTAAGATGTTACACACATAATGAACAGCTCAAGGGGCTGTTGACAAATGCCCCTTCAAACGAAAAAGAAGATGGATCCCTACAAAATGTAGTGTTCATCTTCTTTTTTATCCACTATATTCTGTGTCTATAAATGAGGCTTTTTAGTTTGATCCACAGCCCAATCTTTTTTCAAAATAGATTCCTCTTTTGTGCTGTAGAATATGGGATTGTTAATGATTTTTTGATTAAACTTTATTTTAAAGCTACAGTTATCTATCTGGTGTTTACTCATTCATTATTCCATAAAAAAGGGGCTTACCTTGTTTCGTTAAAGCTCCCGATTGCGGAAGATTTCTTTTACCGACTAAACCATGTCTATTAAAAAACTTGATATAATAATTGTTAATGAAATATTTAAATAGGAGTATACCTATGGAAAGAATTTTTTTCGATTATGGGATTGAAATTTGTAAGGAAAATGAAAAATTCTATTTGATTTTTGACGACGGTGGAATAGTTGCACATTTTGCTAATATTGAAATTTCAAAGGAACATGCTGAGTACGCAATGAAAGGACCTAAAGAAGCAAGCGAAATTATTCTTCACTATCAGAGAATTGCAGATAAGAAGAGAAAAGCATCTCAATAATGATTTATTCCATAAAGATTAAATAATCATATTGAATCACATATCCACAAAAGGCAATTGAGTTAATACCATTCTCAATACCAGATAATATAGAAGAAATAGATATAACCATTAGGAGACCACAATGGGAAAAGAAGTATCTAAGTTTGTGGAAACGTAAAAAGGCAACGCTCAGTGGGTTAGTTGTCTTTCTTTAAAATGAGTTGCGACACACACTCTACAATGTGTGGACTGCTGATTGTAGAATTATGGATAGCTGCAGCTTTGTCCACCTTATATAATCTACAACTAGTCTTCCCATGAATCCAGAATTCATGATTTCCCCAAAAACAACTTCTCCATTTTTTGAATGTATTCCTCCAGATGGTTTGCCGGATGGAACACAGGGTGCCCGTGGCAAACCTCTAACCTAATGGGCTTTAATTCTCCAACGATAGTGCTGCTTCTCACTGCCTCATGCATATTCGAAGTAAACATTGAGATTGGTTGATGGATCTTCCCCTTTTTGGAGGTAAAGAGGTCGCCTGCGATTAACACTTGATCCTTTTCGTGGTAATAGACAACATGTCCAGGAGAATGCCCAGGAGTCAGATAAGGCTTTATCCCGCCAATCAAATTCAAATTGCCCTGTCCATCTTCTTGAAGCGCTTGGATTAATTGTTTAGATACCGTCTGTTTAGCTTTTTTTCGTTTCGGATAAGGAAGCTCACCTTCCATATATGGAATTTCAATTCGGTGTGCATATACGGGTACTTTTGTTACTGATAAAATAGTTTTTATAGCACCAACATGATCAGGATGACCATGAGTTAATAAGATTCTTTGCAAAGGGCCGGCGTCCAGTTCTTTAATAA
This sequence comes from Bacillus sp. JJ1532, assembly GCF_036965085.1. NCBI lineage: Bacteria > Bacillati > Bacillota > Bacilli > Caryophanales > Bacillaceae > Bacillus > Bacillus sp. JJ1532. Next base: position 3,637 of record NZ_JBALOW010000108.1, on the reverse strand, counting down.
AATTCATAATGCCTTTTGCCATCTTCGGTATCCCAGCATCTACTAGTGTTACCCCATTGCCATCAACAATGACCCACACATGAATAGGGATAATAATCCAGGTTTTTAAGCTCCAAATATTCTCTGAAACTTTATTGACTTTCATACTTCTTCCTCTCCCTGTTTTCATTTTTCTTTAAAATCTAAAATAAGGTTTCCGCAGCAAAAGTAAATGTGTTAGGCACCGTGAAATTATATCTAGTCTAAGAGTGATGCTAACTCTTTCTTGTTTTTAACTCATCATTCACGATACCTTTTCTGAACCAACCGCTGCCCGAAATCCCAAATAAAAAATCTTTAGCCATTATGTTTGAGAATTACTCTTCAGATTTTCGAATTTACGTTTTTAGCAGCATTTCTTCGAGATATGCAATTGTTTACTTAGAGTAGATAAGTTATCCATTTGCACATTCCTTATAATTGATCACCATCCAATGTTATTCTTACTTTATTTGCTGTACTGCCGTAATATACATTTTTTTCAATCTGCTTCAGTCAGTTAAATAAGCCTTATTCAATTAAATGGCCCTTTTCATGAAGAAAGACGCTTTCCTTGTTTCAGAAAAGCGCCCGATTCTTGAATAAAACTTAGTTCTGTTTTATTTGATAGTTAATTGAACAACTTGCTAATATAGTATCTATCGTTCCAAGCTAAAATGCACCACCACAAGGGGAAGGCGATTTTTAATCGACAACATCATAAAGAAGTACGAAGTTAGATCTCAAAATATTCTTCTATCGCTTTCATAACTTTAAATGGCCCTGAACTTTTGTTTGAAGGGATTACGAGCTTAATCCCGGACTTAGGATACAGGGCCGAATGGAAGCTCACCCCGGGATCGTACCCCATTACATGATACTTGAATATGGAATTATTACGTTTGTTGATCCAAATTCCATACCCATAATGGACTTCCTCTTTTACATGAATATGTGGGGTCATAAGTAGTTCAATATATTTTTTACTTATAAGACGATGATCCAGTAATGCTTCCCAAAGTTTGATCATATCAGGTGCAGAGATATAGGCTCCTCCATCAGCTCCACCTTTGATCGGAATCGAGTAGACATTCGTTTTCCATGTCCCACCTTTATCGTAAATGTATCCATAAGCTGTGTTTTTAGGTAGCCGATCTAATGAAAAATAGCCTGAATCATTCATACCGCATTTATTAAAAAGATTCGTTTTAATATAATCGGTAAAAGAAAGGCCTGTTTGTTGTTCCACAATCAAACCTAAAACAATAAATGCAGCATTATTATAATGAAATCTTTCTCCAGGTTTGAACATCATTTTTTCGTTTTTAAACAATGGCAGAAAATCGTGTAAATCCTTTAATAGATACATAGGTGTATGTTTCCAAAGATCTTCAAAGTTATCCATCGCCTCTTCGTCAAAATAATCTGGAATTCCAGAACTGTGGGTTAAAAGATGATGGATCGTTACATTTTCATCGAAATGCGGAAAAACTACATCTAAACAGTCTTTAAGTCGTGTATCAAAGGATAATATTTCCTTCTCAACTAATTGGCAAACTGCAATTGCAGTAAACAACTTACAGCCTGAAGCCATACCAAAACGTGTGTGTATGTTATTCAATCGTTCTTCAGTCCGATCAGAATATCCAGATGCTGATTTGAATAGTATTTCATTGTCGTCCTTCACAAAAACAACTCCAGAAAATTCCTCGTTGTTTATGACTTTTTTAATCGATTCACCAACCTTTACACCTCTATTTGTCAATTTCCACCACCTCATTAGATGAATATATTATTTTCTAAGCCCTGCCCCTTTCTAATGGATGTAAAATGCAAATCGCTGTACCATGTTCAACCAACTACCCCCATTAGCTAATCAAATATCATCCTTTTAATTTCAATTTACCATCTAAAAAATCTTTTCCTTATGTAAGAATATGGCACTTAAATGAAAATAAGCACTGATCCTTATTACAGAAAAGCGCCCGATTGTGGAAGAGCGAAGGGTTTAAAAGAGTTTTTTGATCTTTAGATATTGTTCTAACGCACACGAGAGTTTTGTAGAATCCTTCACAATCTCTTCTACACCTTAACATAACTTCAATTTAAATTGTGTTGCTTCAGAATCTGTTTGATTAGAAAAAGACGCCTTCATAATTAATGAAAGCGCCGTTTGTTGCAAGACCCTTGCCTAAATCTTATTCAAATCCAGCCCATTTTACTTTAACTCGTTACTTCACATATTTCTAATCTGATAAAAGATAAATAAAAAGATGATACATTTTGAGGCATCATCCCTTAGAATATTATACTGGATGACTTTTAACCTTAAAGTTTATTCTTAATTCATTGCACTTTCATCGATATAAGCAACTTCCCATAAATGACCGTCTAAATCCTGAAACCCCCTTATATACATAAACCCATGATCTTGAGGGTCACTAAAAGATTTACCACCAGATGACAATGCCTTATTTACTATCTCATCCACTTGATCCCTACTTTCAGCTGAAAAGCTGAGAATTGCTTCGGCAGAAGTAGTAGTATCCACAATTTCCTTCTTACTAAATCCTTTGAAGCGTTCCTCAGTCATTATCATAGCAAAGATATTCACACTGATGATCATACAAGATGTGGTCTCATCGGAGAATTGTGGGTTGAACTCAAAACCAAGTTCCTTGAAAAAATTGGTGGACTTGTTTACGTCTTTTACAGATAAATTGATAAAGATATTTTTGGATGTGAATGCCATTTTTATTACCTCCTGTGAAAAATTTGCGATTTTATTTTTTTTAGAGTTCTTTTCTATAACCAAAAAACACGTATCCACTCAGACATAACTGAATAATACTCAAAGCTAAAAACGGATTCGTCACGATATACGTTTCACCTACTATAATTCGCTGAAAGTTCAATCCGATGAAGAAAACAGCTCCCATAATGGCAGATGCATACCACGAACTGTTATTCCTTTTTTTAAAACTACATACCGCCGCCGTGATATTGCCAAGTCCGAATATGACAATCGCTAGGATCCCAGGTACCACCCAACTATCAAAAGGAAGCGTAGAGGACCAGCTATCCGGATATTCCTCAGCGAAAATTCCATGGCTTGAACTTACCATCTGCACACCTATCCAAATCGCGCCTGTCGCCAAAAACAAATCATAAATGCCCAACATCCTTGCTCTTATTGTTAGCTTCATCTTTTTCCCCCCATAGTTTTCTTAAAAACCTTCTGCGCTATTCAACAATCTGGCCCTATAATGAAAATAGGCGCTTAGTATTGTTTTTAATATCTACAATAATATTATCTTTGTTTGATTTGGATGCCTCAGTTGAATTTGTACGAGCTGACAAAAAAATAATTAGTAAAATTGAAATTGGTAAAAGAAATATTCTCTTCATAAACCCATCCCCGGTGGAATATTTTCATCCCTTTTTTTGGACTTACTTAGAAGTATTTAAGAAAGCCACTTTTTTACCCCGTTGAAAAGAATTGTATTTTATTCGTTTATACTTAATACCTAGATTAAGGATACATAGAAATTCTATGTATTATTTCATTGTAATTTATTTCTAATTTTTATTCAACTTATATTAAACTAGTCGAGTAGAA
>NZ_JBALOW010000107.1:0-2068 GCF_036965085.1 Bacillus sp. JJ1532 | reverse complement strand
AACTAGTCGAGTAGAAGGGAATCTCTCTACCTCACGGTAGATTGTATTCCTCTCCCCTCACAGAACCGTGCTTGCGCAATTAACGCACACGGCTCCTCCTAGTTATCGTTCACATAATGTAGCTAATCTCTTTTCTTAAGTCATATATGTTAACCTTAATTCTTGCGTAAGGTAATGGGAATTTATTAAGAAAGAGTCTGAATTTATCCCAATTAAATGATTTCCTTTGACTTCTTCTATTGAGCCATTTATACAGTAAGTATCCGATTTTGTCTCTGAATTTGTTTACACTTTGGGTATTATCTGTGATGCAATAATAATTGTAATAACCTATAAGAGAGCGTCTAAATCTATCCATAATGATATGAATATCTTTATTTCTATTAATCTTCAACCATTGCTTAGATTCTTTGAGTTTGCCTTGGACTTTCTTCCTGCTTGACTTCCGTTTCACTCGGAACTTACCTTGTTTGCTTTTCCCACAATAGTGTGTAAAACCTAGGAAATCAAAGATTGCTGGTTTACTGTTTCCCTTTTGTTTTACATCTTTCTCCGCAAACTTTCCAAAGGGAATAATTTTAGTTTTATCCTCGGCTATTTCTAAGTTAAACTTCTTTAATCTCAATTTTAATGATTCGAAGAATTGTTCAGCTTCACTTCTAGATTGAAAACAACAAACAAAATCATCTGCATATCTCACTATAAATGCTTGTCCTTTGCACTGTTTTCTAACCCTTTTCTCAAACCATAGGTCGAGGACGTAATGGAGGTAAACGTTAGCTAATATCGGAGATATTACTCCACCTTGCGGTGTGCCATTTTCTGTCTTGTATTTCTTTCCTTCCTCCATATATCCACCTTTAAGAAACCTACCAATTAATCTTAGGAGGTTAGGGTCAGATATTCGCAGTTTTAAGAACTCCATCATCCATGTGTGGTCAACATTGTCGAAGAATCCTTTGATATCTACATCTACTATATAATTTACTGACCTCTTTTCAATGTAATAGTTCAGTATTTTCAAAGCATCATGACAGTTACGGTTTGGACGGAATCCAAAGGAACAGTCTAGAAAATCATTCTCATAGATGGTATTTAGTATCTTTGTAATGCCTTTTTGTACAATTTTATCTTCATGTTCTGGTATTCCCAATGGTCTTTTCTTGTCTGAATTGAGCTTTGGAATATACATTCTCCTTACTGGAACAGGACGATAACTTTTGCTTTTAAGCCTATTTACTAAGCCTTCTATGTTTTCTTTTAGATTTTCACTGTATTGTTCTTTAGTTTTACCATTAACCCCAGTTGCCTTTTTATTAGGTAACTCATGATGACATTGAACTAATGATTGCTCATCTAATAAATGTGCAAGAGATGTAAATTTCATTATAGGATCAGATTTTGCTAATTCTGCTATCCTTAGTAGTTTTGTTTCCATTTAATATTCCTACCTCTGCGTGTAGTAAATGTTTCCCTAGTAAGGGTGATAACTGGTAGCTAGCCTTTCCTCCATCGGCATTACCCAACTTCATTGGTACTACGCTGCTATCCGACTCCCTAATCGGCATTTGGTTTCCTTACTTTGTATCGCTTGTACACCATACTCTTCTAAAAAAAAAGAAAAGACCGATAGGGTCTCCCGAGTTGCCGTATCATATCAATGTATAACGTGCCAAGGTCTCTGACCCCAGAGAGGTTTCATTCTTCTTGCCATTACGAATAATGAAATGTTGCTTTCTGTCGCAGTTAAAACATCAGCCCTCTCGATTTACTAACATTATGGGGCTCAATCCCTTCAACCATTTGGCTTTCGGCCCATTACCTAACTGTCTACGCTTAAAGACGAAAGTTACCTTTAGCCCTCCAAGACTCGCTACGAGTGAATGGCTAGTTCTTACTCGACGGGAATCCCACCCGTTATATGATACGACCTATGCTCGGCCGCACAACTGCCTCGTTAGTCCAATAAGAAAAAAGACCGCCGCAGCGATGATTTCTTTAACTCTTGCACCCGTTACTTCAATAAGGCTGGTTCCTCTATTGCAAGTTTTACTGCATTCTGTTCGGT
>NZ_JBALOW010000106.1:0-14975 GCF_036965085.1 Bacillus sp. JJ1532 | reverse complement strand
TCATTATACCATAATACTTTCTAGTGCAATGGTATTAAATGTGAGTATAAAGATGTTCCAATGAAATGGAATAGATCAAAGTATTAAAAGTTGACTGAGCAGTTGCATACAAATTTATTATTGACCTAATGCAGATAAGATAATTTTTTTTGGAGAGAAGTTTGAGGTAGAATATGCAATAGCTTAAGTCTGATAATTTTGGATACATCAAGGGAAAACTCATTTTTAATAAAGAGTTTCCCTACCTCCAAATAACATTTACTAAAAAGCGTTTCTTCAATAGTGCGAACTCTTAAAGTGAGGAGATTGAACAATTTTAGAAAAATAATAGCCTTAAATGAAGTAATTGGGGATTCTTGCTGCAGTTTAATGATTTTTTAACTTGTAAATTTGTCTGGAGTGCTCAGAAATCATTTGATCATAGTATTCCAGATCATGTTTTGTGGCCATTGAATTTTTGATTTCTTTTACTTCGTCAATAACCTTGTCTACTTTCTTTTCAAGAGCATCAATTCTTTCATTTGTTTCTGAAATTTTTACATTCGTGGCTGCTACTGTTTCACTTAATGAAATTACCTTTTGATCCAGGGTATTTACCTTCTGATCCAAGGCGTTTACTTTCTGGTCCAGGGTGTTTACTTTTTGATCCAGGGCGTTTACCTTTTGATCCAGAACGTTTACCTTCTGATCCAGGGCGTTTACTTTTTGATCTAAATTGGTTACCTTTTGATCCAAATTATCAAGTTTATTCAAAATCAATTGAAGTGTTTTTTCCATGTTTTTCACCTCCTTCTTTTATTCCTGCCCATTATAACAGAATCCTGTAGAGGTTTGTCGGTATATGGATAATAATTACCCTTTCCGACAAAAAATTGTTTGCCTCCCCTCTTGTTCATTTTCTTCAAAATAAAGAATGCCCCAATCTCTAAACTCTTTTATTAACTCGTTCGGCTGTAATTTATATTGGTCAGAGACTTGCCTTTTTTCGTTTTGCTGTGATTGGAAGTATGTTTCCATGAAGAAATACCCATCCTTTTTTATAAGGTTCTTTACAATCGGAAACAGTTTGCGATCCAGATAATATGTAATGACGATTAGATCAAATGGTTCCTTCAGCCAATTCTGATCAAGCGATTCTGTAAGATCTCCAATACGTGTTTCGATGTGAAGATGATCTTTTGCAGCTTGTTCATTAACAAAATGAATGGCAACATCTGAAATGTCAATAGCCTGAACTTGATAGTTCATTCTCGCAAGGAACAAACTGTTTCCCCCAAGACCACATGCAAGATCGAGAGCAGTGCCTCCAAGAAAATAGTCAGACAGCTTCTCTAACCTTGGATTCAAGGCAGATGTCCTTACATGTTTAATGCGCTCCTGATGTTTTATGTTCCATTTGTTTCTAATGTTCATTTGAAATTTCCTTTCGTTGATCTTAGGTAATTTCTCTAGCTTCTCGGTCGTCCCGTTCCACCCCAACAAATCTAAAATTCTCATTACTTTTATTTCGATAATATAAAAATACTGCCAAAAACATGATTGTCGGCGCTGCTAATACGATAAAATTATTTAGTATCGGGTTAATTTTTCCTTTGACAGTAAGAATTAGCCCACCTCCATACTCTCCAGAGAGCCCATAGATGATTCCATATGCCACATTTAGCCCAAAGTGAATTCCTGTATTAGCCCACACGGATCCAGTTTTAAGAAATGAGTAGGTTAATGAACAGCCTAAAATAATTGAAAAAATAAAATTGGTCGTGGTCAAGTCTCCATTCCAAAAATCATCCACTGCATAAATACAAATGCTTATTCCAGCTATCGCATATGCTGGTAATTTCCCTTTTATTAAATTTAAAACATATCCTCTTGTGATCAAATCGTTTATTAATGACCCACAAAAGAACCCTACTAATACCTGAACGATTATACTTATAGCTTCTATTCCAGATTTGATACCTATTATTTCAAATTTTCCAAGCAGCCAATATGAAATATACATAAGTGCCCAAAATCCAAATCCTATGACAAAACTAACAATAAAATGTCTCATCCAATGGCGTGTTTTGACTAAACCAATCCCTTTTAACCCTGGAAATCCATTTATTTTTGCAATAAATGAGGCAATCGGGAAAAAGAGTAAGAGACAAATAAATTGAATCACACTATTAGAAATAAAATGGGTTGTTCCATTAAAATAAATGATCAAAAATAAAAAACCACTTATACCTATAATAAACCTTTTCATAAATTCCCCTTACAATGGGACGTAGGGACACGAGATGACTATTTAATTCCCATTTCTCTAAATTATTTAATTATTTTTAAGTGTCTCAGTTTAAGATTAAATCAGCAAGTACAGCTATCAAGTAATATAGTGATATTGAACATCGTTAGTTTACATAATAATATTATGAGATAGAAAACACAGTTAATAATAATAGCCTGACCCCTGCCGCGTTATTTCATTAACGTACCATGAGTCAGGCGCTATATATTATTGAACTTTTTTTGGTTCTGGATAGTCAAAGCCTTTCGTATCCACTTTCACCGTTTTCATTTTCTGATCTTTTAATGGCTTGTCCATTTCATCTCGTTCAGCAGCCACGATTGAATCAACTGTTTCCAATCCTTTAATTACTTTGCCGAAAGCTGCATATTCACCATCGAGATGTGGAGCTTCTTCGTCCATGATAAAAAATTGCGATCCAGCTGAATTCGGATCGGGAGTCCGTGCCATTGAAATGACGCCACGCTCATGTGTGATGTTATTTTCAAATCCGTTTGAAGAAAATTCACCTTCAATGGAGTATCCGGGGCCACCAGAGCCATTCCCCTCAGGATCTCCCCCTTGAACCATAAAATCAGGGATAACCCGGTGGAAAATAATTCCATCATAAAAACCATCTTCAATTAAAGAAATAAAATTTGCAACCGTATTTGGTGCTGCAGTCGGATCCAATTCAATCTCGATCTCTTTTCCATCTTCCATTGTTATTGTTACAATCGGTTTTTCTTTAACAGATGAAGGGTAATCTGTTTTTTCAGCAGATTCCTTCGCTGTATTTTCCTTCGTCTTCCCATTTTCCGCTTGCGTTCCACAGCCAGTCAAAACGAAAGCTGAAACCACTATAGCGAAAATAAAATAAAATGCTTTATTACGTGAAAACATATCCTTTATATACCTCCTGCTGAAGAAATTGGCAAAACCATCACTGATTATTATAGCACTAAATGAAATTCTAAAAAGACCAATCTTGCAAAAACAAAGATTCTCCATACTAAGATAATTGTATCTTCTTTGTAACCTTAATTAATCTTTCCTTAACTACTTTCCAACCAAACCAATATACAATAAAGGTACATCATATTAGGAAAGTAGGAAAAGAACATGAAAAAGAAACTTGTAACAATTACTAGTGCTGTTGCCTTAATGGGGATGCTGACGAGCGCTACTTATGCGAATGAAACACCAAAAGAGGCGGCAAAAATTGAATTAGCCAGCAATAATAAAAAACAGCCAATATTGGAAAGTCAAAAACAAGATATAGAAATGCTCCAGCTTCAAATTTCTTTATTAGAAAATGCAGTTGCACCTGTATCAGCTTCAGACGCTGTTAACCAATGGAGCAAAGCAATTACTAACCGTAATGGTGCATATCAATACGCACTATTTACTTTAGACCTTAAGGAAAAAACGAAAACGTATTTTGATAACAATGGCTGGGTAACTGGTACATCAAGCCCTTGGATTAGCAGCTACAAAATCAAAAATGAAAAGAAAATAAATAAAAGTACTTATACTTATGCAGTAGAATTACAACTAGAAACCTCAACGGGACCTTTTGGGACAGAGACTGCAAATTTAACTGTGAGTCAGGCAGATGCTAACTGGTTCATCGATAAAGTGGATGTGAAGAAGACGGCAAGTATTTGGGAGCGAACACCTTATATTACTCAGAAGCTATTTACTTATCGAGCAACAGAATATGCTTTTTCAATTCCTGTAGAATGGGATACGAAATACCGCTCAGCCGAGAAGAATAGTCATTTAGTTTTCAGCTACGTGCCGAAAAATAAAGCAATCTCTGAAAGAACGCTATTTTCCATTGAGAAAATAAAGGAGCAAACATGGGAAGATGGCTATGAGGACAGCTTATATCAAAAGCTTGGTGTCAAAAATGGCTTTGTATATGCGATTTTGCCTGTAAGTGAAAATCAGTATGCAGATCGCCCAGACAGTATTGAATATAAGGAATTTGAGAAAATGAGCCTTGATTTTCAATTGCTGAAAAAAACCTTTATGTTTATTGAAAATTAACGGGCTTAAAATACGACTGTTACTAACTCGTACATGTAAAAAGTACAGTCCTGCTGGCTTCCCATCTTTTCACATTGGCAAAAATAATCACGGGCATCCAAAAACAATATGGTGCCCGTATTTTGCCTTATATCTTAATTATTGACCCTGTGCACCATTAGACGTTACGCGGCGAACATGATTGTCTTCAAATCCATTTTTTCGCTGAGCTTCTACTTTGTCCTCGAGTAATTGCTTTTGATCGACTTGAATTGAGGGTGTTTGCTTGTTTTTTGCCACCTAAAAAACCTCCCTTAAAAAAATTCAATTAACACCCTCTTATTTTGCTTGAATTTATTAAAATTAATCTCATTTGATTGATTTTACAATTTATTTATTACTTAATTTTCACGATGCATCAAGTTCCGCAATAGGTTCTGTACGGAAGCTTTGATGGATCAGGTATTGTGCAGTATACATTCTGTTCAGTTGTATAGGCGAATGGATTTGAAAGAGCTTGGAGCAATCGTTCCATCACATTGTAGTCCCCATTCTTAACTGCAGCCTCAAGTGCTTCCTCCACCCGGTGGTTTCGCGGGATGACAGCGGGATTACTGTTACGCATCAACTGTTGAGTGGCTTCCTTCGATGTTTGCTCCCTCGTCAATCTCGCCTCCCAGAGCTCATGCCACAGATTATATTCAGGTGTGCCAAAAAGCAGAGAATCCTCCATCTTGTCTAATGTTAAAGCACGAAAAGTATTTGTATAATCAGCCTTGACCTTCTGCATAATGCTCAAAAGGTTTTCTATTAATAAGGTATCTCCTGGTTCTTCATTCGTTAATCCAAGTTTTGCCCTCATGCCAGCAAGCCAATATGATTGATAGATTTCACTATATTTGGAAATCTCATCTTGCGCCAGCTTAAGAGCCTGTTCTTCATCCTCATGCAACAATGGTAAAATGGCTTCCGCAAAACGTGCAAGGTTCCAACCGCCAATAATTGGCTGATTGCGGTAGGCATAGCGTCCTTGTCTATCAATAGAACTAAACACTGTATCTGGATCGTACACATCCATAAAGGCACAAGGGCCGTAATCAATCGTTTCCCCACTGATGGTCATGTTATCAGTGTTCATCACCCCGTGTATAAAGCCAACTGATTGCCATTTAGCAATCAATGCGGCTTGACGCTTGATCAATTGCTGAAGAAGTGTAAGATATCGATTTTCATCCAGTTCAATTTCTGGATAATGACGATTTATCGTGTAGTCAGCAAGGATTCTTAATTCTTCTACTGGTCTCCAGTTTGCAGCGAATTGAAAGGTTCCAACGCGCAGATGACTTGCAGCGATACGGGTAAGAATAGCACCAGGAAGATCTGTTTCGCGAATCACCTTTTCCCCCGTTGTCACAACGGCTAGGCTTCTGGTTGTTGGAATCCTTAGTGCATGCATAGCTTCACTGATAATAAATTCACGAAGCATCGGCCCTAACGCTGCACGTCCATCTCCCCCGCGGGAATAGGGTGTTCTCCCCGAACCTTTAAGCTGTACGTCAAATCGCTCCCCATTAGGAGTCATTTGCTCACCAATCAGAATGGCACGTCCATCTCCTAACATTGTAAAATGGCCAAATTGATGACCTGCATAGGCTTGAGCAAGTGAATGCGCCTGTTCAGGAACGCGGTTGCCAGCAAACACTGCAACGCCTTCTTCACTTTGTAAAGAATTAGCATTTAACCCCAATGCCTCCGCCAATGCCTCATTAAAAATGACCATTTTTGGTGAGCGCACAGGTGTTGGTTTAAGGCTGGTGAAAAATGGTGGCGGTAATTGGGCATAACTATTGTTAAAATTCCAACCAGCAGCTGCAGCTTCATCTTCCTTATTTGTCATATGTACACCATCCCTCCTTTTCTAACCATTTTTTATTTGCACAAAAATGAACATCAAATACTAAAAATCCTGCCTATTTAATGTCTGCCACTCCAAGTTTATTATACCTTTTGTGCATGGACATTGAGTGGTTCACTATCCTATTTTTTCGATGAAGGATTGCCTTTAAGATATACAATGAGTCCCTACATCCACTTTGTTACTTCGGTAATACTTTTTCTTTTCCCTGTCAATTCTTTCATACTTGGATAGCCGATGTAAATAAAACCAAGCATCAAAGCATGTTCCCCAAGCCCAAAAAATTGCTTAATCTCAGACGAGTAGCAAACCTTTCCGGTTCTCCAGATCGCTCCTAAGCCAAGAGCGTGGGCTGCAAGAAGCATATTTTGAATCGCAGCATGGACCGCGGCATGTTCTTCGTTTACTAATACCTTCTCATTAATAGTTGGTTCCACTGCAACTGCAATAATAACTGGAGCCCTTAAAGCTTTTTGCGCAGTCTTTTCCAATTTCTCTTTGCCTTCATCACTTAGTGGATCATCTAGACTTTTCTTTGCAAATGATGCCATCGCCTTTCCAAGATTTTTTCTCGCGTCACCAGTTAAAACAAAAAATCGCCATGGCTCAGTACGATAATGGGACGGCGCCCATGTACCAGCTTCCAATATCTTTTCAATATGCTCCTTAGGCACAGGGTCTGGTTTAACAACCCCAATGCTTCTTCTTGTGGAAATTGCAGTAAAGATGTCCATATTTATGTACCCCCTTCAAAATTTGTTGCTATACTCCTTTATATGCGATACGTAGTGGCAGGTTCACATTCGACTATTATATAACTTCCATGTTTTCCCCCTATTCCATACTAATTCAGCAGGCATTAAGATATGCATCCTTCTCGCTCACAAGTTCGATTAATCATACTAAACAATCCGTTGTTGAAGGATAAATCTGGTACTGGCAGCTTCCAAACTATTTTAAAGCATAAAAATAGATCCCACTTAAAGTGAAATCTAAATTACCACATGATGAACAACTAATCTTATTTTCGACCTTCCATCTCCGCTTCCCATCTATCAACTTCTTCTTTCACCATTGGGGCGACTTCTTTTCCGAGAAGCTCAATTGCTTTCATAACCTCATCATGGGGCATCGTGCCAACTGGGACATGAAGCATGAAACGAGTGATGCCCACGTTTTTCCTTAGGTGTATGATTTTGTCAGCAACTGTTTGTGGGTCACCAACATACAGGGCACCTTCTAGTCTGCGTGCAGCATCGAAAGTGGACCGAGTATAAGGAGCCCATCCGCGCTCTCTTCCTAATTTATTCATCACTTGCTGAGTGGAAGGGAAAAATTTATCCGCTGCTTCTTCTGAAGTTTCAGCAATAAAACCATGAGAATGCGAAGCAACAGACAGCTTGGACAAATCATGTCCAGCATGAGTTGCTGCTTTTTTATAAAGCTGTACAAGCGGCTCAAATTGTAGCGGACTTCCGCCAATAATTGCGAGTACGAGGGGCAATCCAAGCAGACCAGCACGAACAACCGATTCGGAATTTCCACCGCTTCCAATCCATACTGGCAATGGGTCCTGGACCGGCCGAGGATACACGCCGCGATCATGAATAGCCGGCCGGTGACCGCCCTTCCATGTCACTTTTTCTGATGCAGTAATTTTCAGCAACAACTCTAATTTTTCTTCGAATAGCTCATCATAATCCTTTAAATCATAGCCAAACAATGGAAATGATTCAATAAATGATCCCCTGCCGGCCATTATTTCTGCACGGCCATTTGAAATGGCATCAACTGTTGCAAAATCTTGAAACACACGAACTGGATCGGCTGAAGAAAGCACTGTAACAGCACTCGTTAGACGAATTTTCTCCGTCCGGGAAGCGGCGGCAGCTAAGATAACTGCTGGAGAGGAAGCAGCAAAATCCTCGCGATGATGTTCACCCACTCCAAACACATCCAAACCTACCTGATCCGCCAATACAATTTCCTCAACTACTTCACGGATGCGTTGTGCATGACTGATTACCTCACCCGTTTTGACATCTGGTGTCGTCTCGACAAACGTACTTATTCCAATTTCCATTTAGAAATTCTCCTTTTTTCGATACTAAAGCACATATCTTTCTTCGAATATTGATTGAATTTAAATCGTTATTAATTGCTTAAATCAAATCAGAATATAAACATTCGTTATTGGTTTACATACTATTTATTGTATCAATGACCTGATTTTAAAAGCAATGAAATAGGACGGGGTACCCGTCCCTATGATCCATTTACCACACTAATTCTTCATCTTCTTGATAAAGGCTGATTGCATAGTCGATAAATTCAATTAATTTGGCTTTGTTAATCGCGTCAATGCTGATTCTGTATGTTTTATCGTATTTCATGTTTAGTTCCAAAGCTGTAATATCAACGCCTAGAAATCTGTCTTCATTCATATATGTATAATCGATATCCTCATATTTAGCAATGAATTTAGATGTACTGTTAGCGGCATCCTTAACACAAACAGAATCGATTGTTAACACTAAGCCGGCTTTTCCATTACTCGATAAACTTGTATCTGTAATATCAATCATATCTTCTTTTTTGTATTTTCCCTGACAAATAATATCACGTGCATTTTTAACGCGAGGAGCATAATCATCCCCAGGTGTGTACCCAAATATCTCCTCAAATTTATTAATCAATGCATCCTTTATATCGCTCACTCTCGTATTCTCCCTTTCCTTCAAAATCTCACATGATCGATAATTTATCCTGTAGTACTCGTCCATTGTGATTTTTGTTTTAAAAAATTCCTCATACGCATCATCTACCCGGCAAATAAGCGGGCGATTTTCATAAATGTTGCATAAATTCGTATCTATATTAAAGTGGATGCAAATTCCATCACCCCGGTCTAAATGCTGATAAATCTCAGATGAACCGACAGCTTTACAGCACAAACCGCATTGATCACAATGAAACATCTCTAAACTTGTGCTAGCATTTGCAAATATTTATTTCCATCCTCAAGAACTTTATTAGTAGCCTCATCTAATTGGCCTTCCTGCTTCAATAAAGGAGTATCTAGGATAAGTTTAATGGTCTGCGCTAACTGAACACATTTATAAATGTCCTGCTGTTCATTTATTGTGTAATCCTGCCAATCCAGACCCCGGCGCTGGATGATGTCTTTCATTCTCATTACTTGCTGAGAAAAATGGGTATCCAATTTTTGCAATAGCTCCGTTAATTGATTCGCACGCGTGAAAATTCCTTTTAATGCAATGCCGATATTTTTCGCCTGTTTCTTAAATACTTTAGCTTTATCAAAGTTTCCATAAGCATCATTTAATGCAGCTTTCGCTTGGCTTGCAAAAATAGTTCCCCCAATGGCGAGTGCAGGACCTGCTACTAAACCACCCAATACAACCATCCCGCCAGCCATGCCAAAACCGCCGGCTGTTAATGCTCCGCCGCCAAGCCATGCTAATGTTGCATTGGTTGCTGCAACGCCTGTCAAGGATGTTAAAGCCGTACCCGTTGTAGCGGTTACTAAAAGACCGCCAAGTCCCCCCATCACTACACTATATGTTCCATAGGCAAGTAGGGCTCCCGATCCAATTGCAGCAATCCCATTAATCGCTACCTGCTTTGCTTCAAAGGATGCTTCCTTTAATTGCTTAAAGCTTTCACTGGATGGATTGAAATTTTTCAGTTCATCGATCCCTTCACTATTTTTGAGATTAATATTTTTAATCTTTTCAAAGTGAATAACAAATTCATTAATGGATGTTGTCAGGATGCGAATTTTTTCCTGTCCTAAAATAGTAATGGCTTCATTTGTGTTCTCTTTTGCCATTTCAATAAATTTTTCAGCTTCCTTGGCCATCTCTTGTGAGGTAGCGTTGAGGGATTTGGCCTCACTCATATCACGTTTTGCATCTAACCCTTTTTTAACTCCTGTTGCCGCTGTCGCTGCTGCGATTCCTGCAATAATTGCTGGGACTAATGGTAATGGCATATTTAATTCCTCCAGTTGTAATATTTAGATTTAAAAATCTAAGACGGCTTCTTTATCCATCATAAATTGATTGAATTCATTGAAATCTTTAAATTGCAGTGCGCCTCCCATTTCAAGTGCTATTTGGTTAAGGCCTGCTGTAAATTGATTCAAATTGCTATCCTTCGCTGCAGAATCTATCATTAGTAGACTCTCTGAAAACACTTTGGATCTATTCGAATAAAATTCATTCACTAACGCTAATAATTCATTTCCTTGATGTTCCATCGCTTCTATTGCTGCTGTTGCAATGGATCGAATTTGATTCCTTCTCGATAGTGACACCTTCTCTTCATGTAAAACCTGCATACAAGCCTGATAAATGGTAGAGCTTGTCATATAGCCGACCATCCCGCCAATTATTGTGCCAACCCCAGGGAAAATGGCTGTTCCAACTGCGGCACCAAAGCTTGCTGCCATCATTCCTGTCCCTTTTTCCCCAAGTTCTTCTGCAAGTTGAAGGCTATTAGTCTCACCTTTCGCATAACGAATCAGTGATTTACTTACTTGAACGGCAGTCGTTGCAATCATCGCAGGCACATTCGATTTTGACAAATGGACATAGACACTCTTTTTACTCGCTGCCATAAATCCCCTAATAGCGGTATCACCTGCCCCAATGATATAAGCCGTTACAGCACCACTTGCCGTATCTTTAGCAACATCTTTGACCGCTTCTTTAGCACTTTTATCCCCACGAATAATACTTGCCACATTTTGGGCTGAAGAGATAGCAACTGAAATAACCGCAGCACTCTTCGCATTTTCCATCCCGGAACGATGTGCGGTTTTAGCTACATATTTGGCAGTGGCTAGCTTTGGATGTTCACGGATAAAAATGGCTTCTTCAGAGGTAATACCGCTATTTTCTAAATCTTTGGATACTTGCAAGTATTTTTGTGCCTTTTGATCAAGTAAATCCGCCTTTTCAACATGGCCTTGTTGTCTAAATTGATCTGCCTGATCAGTCAAACTTTTCGCTGTGTCCTCAGCATACTTTTTCGCGATATCATATTGTTCTTTTGGGACTAAAACTTTGTTTCCTCTATATCTTTCCCATTTGTCTCCAGTCATTTTTTTGACTAGAGCTTCTGAGCTTGCTTTTATCTCCTCAGGAGTACCAAATTTTCCGCAAAACTTCATTTGCGCACCCCAAGTCGGATTTCCATGATCATCAACTGATAAAATATCAAATACGGGATCATTTCCTCTGCCGATATCATTAGAGCGATGTACACGAGTTTGATTTCGATTAATAATATTTTCTGCATTTGTGTGATCAGTATAATGAATTTCAGCAGAAAAACCCGACTGCTGTTTAATATTTTGGTATTGAAAGTCAGGATGAACCTTGGAATCAGATACATGTTTAAGCCCTTTTTTTACGATATTTCCACTTTCATCTACAACGCCGTTATAGCCTTTCAAATATTCGGATGCTGCCCGGCCAAATCTTTCAACATTTTCGGTTGTTGTTGAGCCTATGACGGAATCGATAAAGCCACTATGATTTTTTTTATCCTCTTTATTATTCATAATAGTAATATCCTTTCACGGATCTTATTAGGAAAGGTTAATATGTATCCTTTTCTTAATAGGAGAAACTATGGAGCAATTCTTCCATTTTGTGTCCTTATAGTCTAAAAGTCTATATAAATATTACAACATTTAATAAATAAAGAAAAACTTTTTTCCTATTTTACCATAGAATCACAAAGAAACATTTGGAGGGGTTAGGTATATTTACCTTATGGTTTTTCTCTGGTCCCAAAAGGCAATTGAAAAATCGAGGGCATGTAAGAAGCCGTTCAGCGCATGACTCGCCAAAATGACAGTACTTCACATTGTTATATACAGAATCACTTAGATAAGAATGGTCCGCAATGAGTGGATAATCTTTAACAATTGATCTAGTAGTTCTAATTTACAATCGAAAAAGGACCGATCATGCTAGATTCATGTCCGGTCCAATGGTTGGGGTCTATTTCCCCATGTTCTGTTTTTACTCCACACTATTTAAGAATGATCGGATTACATTTAAATATTCTACTTCTTCTTCCAGATAAGGCATATGAGCACTGTTCTCAAACACATGTAATTTCGCATTTGGAGTTAGTTTGCTGAAATATTCCGTTGATTGTGGAGTCGCTTCATCATAGCGGCCACATGTATATAGTGCCGGAATATGTATTTCATTCAAACGGGCTGTACAGTCAAAATTTTTCAAATTGCCGGTAACATGGAGTTCTGATGGCCCCCACATGATATTGTACACTTCTGGATTTTTGTACTGTGCTCCCTGTTTTAAAAACTCAGGGAAAGGATCAAGACGGCAAACGAACCGCTTATTAAATTCTGCAGTGGCCTTATGGTATGCTTCTGAATCTGTTGTCCCATTTTCCTCGCATTCTCTTAATGTAGCTTGAATATCTTCCGGCAATAAGGAACGATTTCGTTCCTGATCCTCTGCCCAAAGAGGTGCGCTTAAACATGGACTTGAAAAAATAACACTTTTTACTCCCTCAGGCTTAGTTAATAAATAAGCAGCTCCTAAGGTCGTCCCCCAAGAATGTCCAAGAATATGGAGCTGTTCAAGTGAAAGTGCTTTTCTAATCTGCCCTAATTCTTCAACGAAGCGATCTATCGTCCATAATGATTCATCTTTAGGCCGGTCTGACTTCCCACAGCCTAACTGATCATAAAAAATGACCGTACGCTCATCCGCAAGCACTCTTAATCTCTGCAAGGAATAATGAGACGAGCCTGGACCTCCGTGTAAAATTATGACCGGCGTTTTGTTAGAGTTGCTATCATGCAGCTGATACCATACCTTTCCGCCTGTTACTTCAATAAATCCTTCTTGGATTGCCATATATTTATCCCCCTAAACTTTGGCGTTTTGAAGGGCCGATCTAGATTCATCCTGCCACCAGATCTGGGCCCTTCTCCTATTATAAATCGGGACATACATCTGTCCATCTGTTCCGCCTTATACAGGATAAACACCATGCTTGCGCTCAGTGAACACGAGATATTTTGACATATAAACATCAAGTCGGGCTGCAAGTTCATCGCGCAAACGGTTTGGCTCAACGATATCGTCAATAATCAATTCGGAAGCCAGTCTGTATATATCGATATCTTCACGGTATTCTTCACGCTTTTCAGCAATGAAGGCAGCTCTTTCCTCTTCTGGCAGCTCAGCGATTTTATTCGCATAAACGGCATTGACGGCCGCCTCAGGACCCATAACGGCAATCGAAGCTGTCGGTAGCGCAATGCAGCAATCCGGTTCAAAAGCAGGTCCGGCCATTGCATACAATCCAGCCCCATAGGCCTTACGGACAATAACAGTCATCTTCGGAACAGTCGCCTCGCTCATCGCGGAAATCATTTTCGCACCATGGCGGATGATTCCTGCTTTCTCCACATTTGTGCCAATCATAAACCCTGGCACATCAGCAAGGAAAAGGAGCGGAATATGATAAGCATCGCAAAGATTGATAAACTTTGCTGCTTTATCTGCACTGTCATGGAACAGGACTCCGCCTTTAACACGCGGCTGGTTGGCGATGATCCCAATTGGCTGGCCATTGATCCTCCCAAGGCATGTGATTAATTCAGCCGCAAACAGCTTTTTAATTTCACACATTGACCCCTCATCGATTAAGCGATCAATCAACTGGTACATATCAAACGGCGCATTTTGGTTTTTTGGAATCAGTTCCTCAATTGTTTTTTCGAATGCTGCCGGTGGTTTTGCTTCCGCTTTTGCAGGCTTTTCGGAAAAATTATTTGGAAAATAAGTTAAATATTTGCGGGCATAAGCGATAGCTTCTTCTTCAGTTTTCGCAAGCACATCGCCGCAGCCAGAAATAGAGCAATGCATTTTGGCCCCGCCCATTTGCTCAAGCGTTACTTTTTCCCCGATTACCATTTCTGCCATGCGTGGGGATCCAAGGTACATGGAAGCATTGCCTTCAACCATGACGACAATGTCGCAAAATGCCGGAATGTACGCACCTCCAGCCGCAGAAGGTCCAAACAATAGGCAGATTTGTGGCACTTTTCCTGAAAGCTTAACCTGATTGTAGAAAATTCGCCCCGCCCCTCTGCGGCCTGGAAACATTTCCAGCTGATCGGTAATACGGGCCCCGGCTGAATCTACTAAATATAGAAGCGGACAGCGAAGCTTTTCAGCTGTCTCCTGAATGCGAATAATTTTCTCTACGGTCCTTTTCCCCCAGGAACCGGCTTTGACGGTCGAGTCATTCGCCATTACACAAACGGTGCGCCCATTGATTTTGCCAATTCCAGTGACAACGCCGTCTGCCGGAAGATCGCCCGAAAGGATATTAGCAAACATCCCATCCTCTGACTGCAAACCGTTATCAAACAGCATATTCAGGCGCTCTCGGACAAAGAGTTTCCCTTTTTCCTGATTTTTTTCATGGTATTTTTCATGACCACCCTGCAGGACAGAATCTTTTTTTATTTGATATTCGGATTTTGCTTCAGTTTCGTTCATCTTGCACCCTCCTTAATTTCTACCTTATAAAACTGCATCATTAGATCCAGTTAAAGTATCAATGCATTCCCTGAACTTCGTGTTCTTCTTTCTTGGGTTATGATAGACGTTCATAAAACGCTTTATAGTTTGCGTTTTCATCTGTATCTTTGCGAAACAAGCGTTATGAACACTTCAT
>NZ_JBALOW010000105.1:11874-12081 GCF_036965085.1 Bacillus sp. JJ1532 | reverse complement strand
AAAAAAATTATTGCAAGTCCAGATTGTTTCGAATATAGCAATCTATTAATTTATTTATACAGAAAGTACTTATAAAATGGGAGTTTTTAGACCAATAAAAAAATTTAAAAAAAGTAATTTTTTTGCGGTATTTTGTCGATTTTTATACCCTCCAGAAAAAAGAACTTTCTGAATATAATGATTTCTGTTTAAATTTATTGTGTGCTA
>NZ_JBALOW010000105.1:0-11805 GCF_036965085.1 Bacillus sp. JJ1532 | reverse complement strand
AGTAATAAAATAATTGCAATCGGCTATGAGAAAGAGTAGTACATTTACTTTGGTTTCAAGAGAGCCTGTGGATGGTGGAAACAGGTAACCATGTAGATCGAATGGACTTTTGAGCCCTCTATTATTAAACGAATGACGTCTCCTCACGTTACAGGGGGTTCTATGCACGCTTTAAGCATAGTAAAGAGTGACTCATATTGAGTAATTAGGGTGGCAACGCGGACCATTCGTCCCTATCTATTAGGGATGAATGGTCTTTTTTTGTCCAAAAATTTTATCATAGAATTAATATTAGAGCCTTAATCTTTTGTACTGTCTCTTTTTCAGCCAAAATTAAAGGAGGAAAACGAATGAAAACGATCTTTTCTGGCATACAGCCAAGCGGTACCATTACACTAGGGAATTATATTGGTGCCCTCAAGCAATTTGTTGAACTGCAAGATGAGTATAATTGTTATTTTTGTATTGTGGATCAGCATGCGATCACAGTCCCGCAAGACAGATTGGAGCTAAGAAATAATATTCGAAGCTTAGCAGCACTCTATTTAGCCGTTGGGATTGACCCAGAAAAAGCTACCCTTTTCATACAATCCGAAGTACCTGCTCATGCACAAGCCGGATGGATGATGCAATGTATTTCCTATATTGGGGAGCTTGAAAGAATGACACAATTCAAAGACAAAGCTGCTGGAAGAGATGCGGTTCCTTCCGCGTTATTAACGTATCCGCCTTTAATGGTTGCTGACATTCTGCTATATAGCTCTGATCTCGTTCCTGTTGGAGAGGATCAAAAGCAGCATATAGAATTAACTCGTGATTTGGCAGAAAGATTTAATAAAAAATACAGTGAAATTTTTACAATTCCTGAAATACGAATTCCTAAGGTTGGGGCTCGCATTATGTCACTTCAAGAGCCAACTAAAAAAATGAGCAAGTCCGATCCAAATAAGAAGGCTTCTATTACCCTTCTTGATGATATTAAACAAATTGAAAAGAAAATAAAAAGCGCTGTAACCGATTCTGAAGGAATCGTGAAATTTGAAAAAGAAAATAAACCTGGTGTATCTAATCTTCTTTCGATTTATTCGATTTTTTCCGGTAAAGAAATTAGTGAAATTGAAAACATGTATGAAGGAAAAGGGTACGGAGATTTTAAATCTGATTTAGCTGAAGTAGTCATAAATGAAATCAAACCTATTCAAGAAAAATACTATGCCCTTATGGAATCAAACGAGCTCGATGACATCCTAGATCAGGGTGCTGAAAAAGCTGCAGCAGTTGCCAATAAAATGCTAAAAAAGATGGAAAATGCAATGGGGCTAGGAAGAAAAAGAAGATAAAAGCTAAAAAAATCTATCACGTTGATGATAGATTTTTTTGCTTTCTTCTTAATTTACTTTAGGACCGTGCTCCATTTCCCATAATTTCTCAAAAAATGGCTGCCCTTTAATTAAGTTTTCACAGAATTGCTCATGCTTGTTCGTCCATCCATATTTGCTCTGTTCAAATAACTGAAGCCAAGCCTCCTCAAAAGCCATTTGCTGAATAGCCTTATAGCTTTCTGGACTCCACTCGGTATACCAATAACGGACTTCAGCTACATTTTTGGAAGAATAAAGCTGATCTAGCGCCATAAACATGAGCTGCTTTAATTGTCTTTCTTTTCTAGTAAGCCCAGCCATCAATTCAGGTGAGGGAGAAAGAATATGAAAATTCTTTAATGCCCTTTGATCATTAAAGGAATATGGTGTGGCATCATGATTAGAAAGCATTTCATAGGCTAGTTGTTCCTGTCTTGGAATGAGCCTGCTTTTTCGAATAGGAATATTGTAGCCGATCGTATCAACTGCTAATATTCCCTCTCCATCTGATACAACAAAACAATAGTCTAATTGGACACGCTCATGATTCTTCCTTAAATAAGCCTTTTGATAAATATCATCTAACAGTTGTTGAGGCAATTCCGATAAATCATTTTCAATGTAATTAAACAGAACAGAATCAATTTTGATTAATGGTACTTGGTCTAATAGTTCTACCCCATCTTCTTTACGCCATTCATGAAAGTGGCAAACATTATATCCATTTTCTTCTCCTTCAAACCAGTTCACCCAAACATCGTGAAGATATAACATCTTTTACCCCCCGCTTCAACAAGCTATTTGTCACTCAGTATGGGCAGAGGGAAGTAAAATTATTCCTAAATTAGTAAGAGGGAGGGAAATATTTCAAACAGTACAACGATAAATAAACAAAAAATAAAAGCCTCCCCTATGTAAAAATCAGGCAGAGACTTTTCATCTTTAATCTTGGGTTTTTGGATCTAAGGCGTCTCGGAGACCATCTCCGATAAAGTTAAAGCATAAAACAGTAATCAATATGAGCAAGCCCGGGAAAAAAGAATACCAAGGTGCTGTTTTCAAAACTGTAAAATCTTGTGCATCTTGAAGCATATTTCCCCAGCTAGGAGTAGGTGGCTGAATACCTAGTCCTAAATAACTTAAGGCAGCTTCCGTCAAAATGACATTTCCAATTAACAATGAAGCAGAAACAATAATTGGCCCCATCGCATTTGGCAATATATGATTAAAAATAATTTTGTAAGATTTAGTCCCTATCGTTTTCGAAGCAAGCACAAACTCCCTTGTTCTTAACGTTAGAAACTCCCCTCTCACAAGCCTTGCAGTACTTGTCCAACTAATTAAAGCAATGACAAGAATTAAGTTAAAAGTACTTGGCTTAAAAATAGAGACTACTGTGATTAATAAAAAGAGACTTGGTATTGAAATCACAATATCAACTAATCTCATTAACATTGCATCAATAATTCCGCCAAAATAACCAGCAATTGCCCCAACACTAACCCCGATAATAAGAGCACCGGCAACAGAACCAAAGCCTACAAGTAAAGAAATCCGTCCGCCATATAATAGCCTTGTGAAAATATCCCGTCCATATCGATCTGTCCCTAGCCAATATTCCGCACCCGGCGCTTTTAACTTATGCAATAAATTCATATCCTCAAATTTATATGGCGCAATGATTGGAGCCAATATGGATGACATGATAATAATAAACAACACGATGGCTCCTATAACAGCCAACTTATTTTTCATAAATTTTCGAAAAAATATTCTAGTTAAAGTATCAGGCTTGCTTTTTAAATGGGGGTTTAATTTTAAATCATCTTGTGAAATTTCCGCATTTATTTGTGACAAATAAACCCCTCCTTAATACTCGATACGCGGATCGAAAATTGCGTACAAAATATCCGCTAGCAAATTTCCAATTACAACAAACACTGCTGAAATTACGGTTAGCGCCATAATGACTGGATAGTCGCGAAGAAAAGCAGAATCAATAAATAATTGCCCAAGACCTGGCCAAGCAAAAACCTTCTCTGTTATGGCTGCTCCGCCAACAAAGGATGGAAGCATTAAACCAAAAAGTGTGATAATTGGAATCATACCGTTTCTAACCCCATGCTTAACGACCACTTTATTTTCTTTGAATCCTTTTGACATGGCCGTACGGATATAATCCTGCTTTAGGACATCCAGCATTGAAGATCTTGTGTACCGTGTAAGAGCCGCTAAATCCGCTGTCGCTAAAACAAAGCCTGGTAGAATTAAATGATGTATACGGTCCCAAATACTAAATGGTGCATTTAAAGTTGCCACTCCCCCAGTTGGGAACCAGCCTAATTTAACTGAAAAAAACATAATTAAAATGAGTCCTAACCAGAAGTTGGGTGTTGCAACCCCGAGAAAGGAGCTGACTGTAAACGTATAATCCAGTGGCGAATAGGGTCGCATTGCCGAATAAATGCCAATTGGAATAGCAATGATGATCGCAATTGCAAATGAAACAACCATTAATAATAGCGTATTTGGCAGCCTATTAAGAATAAGTTCACTTACTGGAGTTCCCCGTTTAATTAAAGATTCACCGAAATCACCTTTTGCCATATTTCCAAGCCATTTAAAATATTGAATATGAATAGGATCGTTTAATCCATATTTTTCTTCGAATTTAGCTTTATCCGACGGCTTCATTTTTGGATCCATAAGCATAGCTACAGGTCCGCCTGGTGCCGCTTTTATGATGGCAAATGATAAAATGGTAATTCCGAATAACAAGGGAATAGCCATTAATGTTCGTCTAAAAATGTATGAAACCATCGTCTATTCTCCCTTTCGCTAACTTTCAGTTTATTTAAAATACACGACCTAAAATTTAACGTGTAGAATTTTCAGTATTTGAAAAATAAAAAGTAAGGGAAGGGTATCCAATCCCCTACTTTTTATTAGGAATGATTCTATTCTTGTTTTAACCACCATTTGTGGATATTGTACATTTGAGCCTTCGGATGGAATTCATAGCCTTCTAGATTTTTAGGAAGTGCACGGAATTCTTTCGGATAGTATAGGAATGTATATGCTTGATCTTCAGCAAGACCAGCTTGAATTTTTCCAATCATTTCTTTACGCTTATCTTTGTCAAGCTCTTGCAGCTGCTCATCCATTAATACATCTAGCTCTGGATTTGAGTAGCCAGTAAAGTTAAGGCCTTGCTCAATTTCTTTCGTATGGAAAATGCCGCTTGGATCTGGATCAATACCTAGGCTCCAGCCTAATACGATTGCTTCAAAATTCCATACACCCGGGTCGATATCAGCAATTAATGAACTGAATTCAACGATTTGAGGCTTGATTTCAATGCCAACTTCTTTTAATTGTTGTTGAAGAATAACAACGATATCCTCACGAACTTTATTTCCTTGGTTTGTTTTTACTTCTATAGAGAATTTCTTGCCATCTTTTTCTAGGATGCCGTCAGCACCAGGAGTCCAGCCAGCATCTGCTAACATTTGTTTTGCTTTTTCTACATCGTATTCAAACTTTGGTACATCTGGATTATATGCCCAGCTTAATGGGCTTTCCGGAACGTGTGCAACTTCACCTAATCCAGCCATTACGTTTTCAACAATAGCTTTACGGTCAATTGCATGTGTAATAGCTTGACGAACTTTCTTGTCCTTGAACTTATCGTCACGCTGGTTCAACGCAAGATAAGTATAGGAAAGGGCTAAACCTGACTCTAAACGAAGTCCAGTTGCATCAGCAAAGCTTTCAACCGTTGGAACGTCTGGCTGTGCGATACCTGCATAGTAATCAATATCACCAGCTTGAAGCTGAGCAAGGATTGAGTTTGCATCTGGAACAAGCTTGTAAGTGACAGAATCTAAGTATGGACGGCCATCAAAGAAATCATCATTAGCAACAACTTTTACGTATTCACCGTCTTTCCACTCAGAAAATTTGAATGGTCCTGAACCGATTGGGTTTTTCGTGTTAAACTCATGCTCACCAAGATCAGCAATCGGAACATCTTTTAAGATATGCTCAGGAAGAATTCCAAATCCAAGACTAACTACTGGGAATTGAGCATCTACTTGCTTTAAAGTAAATTTAACTGTATATTGGTCAATTTTTTCTATCTTCTCGATATTTTCAAAATATGATTTACGGACACCATCATAATCTGGACTTAATGGAATGCTGTATGTAAATACAACATCATCCGCATCTAATGGCTCACCATCATGGAATTTTGCATTTTCAACAATTTTTACAGTAAATTCTTTACCATCTTCTGAAGCCTCTAATGACTCAGCAAGATTGCCTTCTGTTACTGTATTAAGTTCAATATCTGAACCTGTTAAACTGCTAAAAATCATATCTTCAATATCACCGCTCGAAGCATCATTTGAATATAAAGGGTTAAACATGGTTGGTGCACCTGTTGAACCAACTACTAGATCTCCACCTGTAACAGGTCCTTCATTTTTCGGTTCTTCTTTTGCCGGTGTTTCTTCTTTTGCCGGTGTCTCTTCTTTTGGCTGGGTTGTCTGCTGTCCGCCGGAACATGCCGCTAAGAACATAGACAATACTAGCATAAGGCTTACTAGTAACCACGCTGGCTTTTTCATTCATTTTCCCCCTTAAGGTTTATTTTTTAAATCTAAATCCTTTTTTCAGAGAAACGAGTGTAAATATATCGCCCCCCTTCAAAGATTTATATACTAAATGCATAAATCTCATGGAATGAGTTTATCTGGCATTTAATAACAGAAATTAATATAAGTGGCAGGCTACAAAGTGGTCCTGTTTAACCTCTTTATAATCAGGTACTCTTTGACTGCAAATTTCCGTTGCTGCAGGGCATCGAGTGTGGAAAACACAGCCTTGGGGCGGATTTGCCGGACTAGGCAAATCGCCTTTTAGAATAATTCTTTCTCTTGCCTGTACACCTTTTTTCTTTGGTACTGGAACGGCTGACATAAGTGCCTGAGTATATGGATGAAGCGGATCATCGTACAAATCCTTTTTACCCGCAAATTCCATGATTTTTCCTAAATACATGACCCCAACCCTGTCGCTAATGTGACGAACGACACTTAGATCATGGGATATGAACACATATGTTAATCCTAATGCCGATTGCAAATCCTCCATTAAGTTAATAATTTGCGCCTGGATGGACACATCGAGTGCGGACACAGGCTCATCAGCAATGATTAAATCAGGATTTACCGCAAGAGCCCTGGCAATCCCAATCCTTTGTCTTTGTCCACCGGAAAACTCATGTGGGTATCGATTAATAAACAGCGGGTTAAGGCCTACCTTATCAAGGAGATCTTGAATTTTCTCCTGTCTTTCCTTCCCGCCATATAAATTATGGGTAACCATTGGCTCACTTAGAATAGATTTCAATGTCTTCCTAGGATTTAATGACGCATACGGATCCTGAAAAACCATTTGGATATCTTTTCTGATTGTCCGACGAAGATCTCCTTCGCTCATTTTTGAAATATTCTGACCTTTAAAGATAATATCCCCGCTAGTTGGTTCATACAGTCGAATCAGTGTCCGTCCTGCGGTTGATTTTCCACAGCCCGATTCACCAACAATTCCAATCGTTTCTCCTCTTTTTACATTAAAGCTCAATCCATCTACTGCTTTAATAGACCCTACGGTCCTTTGTAAAAAGCCAGCTTTAATAGGAAAATGCTTCCTTAAGTCCTTAACATCTAATATATATTCCGAATCTTTCGTGTATGCTTGCTCCTTTTTACCTAATGAGGTTGTTGCATTCATAGTGTAGCCTCCTTTTCCACATGTAAAAAGCAGCGTGCCGATCTTGAGCCTTTAATTGGCTTTAACTCAGGTGCTTCGCTATGGCATCGATCAAACGCATGTGGGCAGCGAGGTGCAAAACGGCATCCTTTCGGAAAGTGCTCTGGAGGAGGAACCGTTCCTTCGATTGAATAAAGGCGATCTATATCTGCATCAAGTGATGGAATAGATCCCATTAATCCGATTGTATAAGGGTGTAGTGGTTCATCAAATAAATCATCTACACTGGCTTCTTCTACCACTTGACCACAGTACATAACAACTACACGATCCGCAATTTCAGAAACAACACCCAAATCATGGGTTATGATTAGGATAGAAGTTTCGGATTTTTGGCTTAAGTCTTTCATTAAGTCTAGAATCTGAGCTTGAATTGTAACGTCAAGGGCTGTGGTCGGCTCATCCGCAATAAGAAGCTTTGGATTACAGCTCATGGCAATTGCAATCATGACACGCTGTCTCATGCCGCCTGAAAGCCGGTGGGGATATTCATCAATGAGCGCTTTTGCACGAGAAAATCCTACAAGTTCAAGCATTTCAATGGCTCGATTTCTCGCGATGCTTTTAGACATTTTTTGATGGTACATCAGAACCTCAATAATTTGTTCTCCAATTGTCAAAACAGGATTCAATGATGTCATTGGCTCCTGGAAAATCATAGAGATATCATTCCCACGGATCTTACACATATCATTTTCGGAAAGCTTAGCTAAATCCTTTCCGTCAAAAAGGATTTCACCGTCCACAATTTTTCCGGGCGGACTTGGGATTAGGCGCATTATTGAGAGGGAAGTAATACTCTTTCCTGATCCTGATTCTCCAACAAGTGCGACTGTCTCACCTTTATGTATTTTTAAATCAACGCCATCAACAGCAGGAATATTTATTTTCTTTTTCATAAAGTATGTTTTTAAGTTTCTTAATTCCAATAATGCTGTCATAATACCCTCCGTCCAAAATCAGTAGTTTTGGGCAACTTGTCTTTTAGAAAAGAACCTCCAAAAAGTCCCTAGTTAATATTCAAAAATATCTTTTTTACATATTTTATAGATATTATCTAAAATGGAATTATTTGAGTGTTTAATTGTATATTATTACAGAAAGATTACGAATTCAAGAATTATTTATAATATTCTATTTTCTATATACAATATATTTAGTGTAAAATTCAAAAAATATCTATTGCACTGTTCTTATCTAGTAAAAAATAAAAAGCTGGGTCCTGTTAGATCCAGCTAAAATCAGGCATTTATTCAGTTGTTTTTTCTTTTAAAAGGCTAGTAATAAAAGTTTCTGAATCTAATTTAAATGATTCTTGCAAAGAAAGATCCTTTTTCTCTTTGTACATGGAAACGAATACAAAACCAGCGGAATAGCCTATCATTTTAGGATATGTCCCTCTGCCAAAAAGAATATCATCATGCAGTTTAGAAAACCTCTTCGTGCTTCTTTGCTGTTTTAAAAACCTTTCCCAAAAATTAAGAATTTCTTTCTTAGAATAACTTTTACACCAGTATGCTAAATAGTCTTGCCCGCAGTATTCTTTAACTGTGTGCTCTGCAAGCCCTTCTAATATCATAGAATCGATTAATGTGTTATCCTCTATCTTTTTATTTTGATGCTGAAGTCTGCATGTATGGTGATACTCGTGTATGAATAAGGCCTCCAGCTCTAGATCATCCTCTAAAGGTGTGAGAAAAAGGAATAATTTATCTTTGAAGGCTACACCGGATTTAGTCGTTTTCACTTGGGAAAATAACGAGTTTATGGATGCCATTGGAAAAATATAGATAGGAATATCAGGACCTTTCCATTCTTTCTTGTACTTTCTAAATATCGCCTCGACTTTTTTCCAGTAATTCCGCTTTTTAAGCTCGGTAAAATTTTCATAGCTTTGCCTATTTGGTTTGTACATACCAAATTGACTTAAGTATTTATAAATTTTATTAGGGCTGTCTCCGGAAAACGATTTTGAGAACCTTGCGCATATGTTCTCACAGTTAGAGAAATCATCATCAAGCCACAGGTCCGTACGTACTACCGCCATTATCTGGATACCCTCCTCACATTGATCATTTATATTTAGTTTATGAAAAGTGGTCTCTTTTGTTAATAAGGGGGTTGAACAAAAAGACAGCGGAGATTTATTTGCTAAAGTCACGAATTTATTTGCGAAAGCAATAGATTTATTTGCGAAAGTCCCAGATTTAACTTAAATTTAAAAAGAAGAAGACCAAATCCAAAGATTTTGACCTTCTTCTTTTTATCATTATTCGTATTTTTTAAATGCAATCGTTGCATTATGGCCGCCAAAGCCTAATGAATTACTGATTGCTGCTCTAATTTCTTTCTTTCTAGCCTCGTTTGGAATATAATCAAGATCACATTCTGGATCTGGCGTTTCGTAATTAATGGTTGGCGGTAAAATACCTTCCTTCATAGCTAAAACAGTGAAAATAGCTTCTATACCGCCAGCCGCTCCGAGAAGGTGGCCAGTCATTGATTTCGTAGAGCTTATAGCCAACTTATAAGCATGATCTCCAAATACCGCCTTAATTGCCATTGTTTCAAATTTATCGTTGTAATCCGTACTAGTTCCGTGAGCATTAATATAATCAATATCCTCTGGTGATAAACCAGCATCGTTGATAGCCATTTTCATAGCTCGGGCTCCGCCTTCTCCTTCTGGTGCAGGTGCTGTAATATGGTAAGCATCACCAGTGGCACCATACCCTACAATTTCAGCGTAGATGTTTGCGCCTCTGGCAAGAGCATGTTCAAGCTCCTCAAGAACAACGATTCCAGCTCCTTCGCCAATAACAAACCCATCACGATTTTTATCAAATGGGCGGCTAGCTGTTTTCGGATCTGGGTTTGTTGATAATGCAGTGTTTGCACAAAATCCTGCAACTGACATTTTCGTAATCGGTGCTTCAGCTCCACCTGTTACCATTGCATCGGCATCACCGCGCTGAATAACTTTAAAGGCATCGCCAATAGAGTTTGTGCCCGTTGCACATGCTGTAACTGTACATGAATTAAATCCTTTAGCACCTAGAGTGATGGACACTTGTCCTGTTGCCATATCAGGTATCATCATAGGAACGAAGAATGGGCTAACCCTTCTGTAACCGCGATTTAGAAATGTTTCGAATTGATTTTCGAATGTCTCCATGCCGCCAATTCCTGAGCCAATCCAAACACCAACACGATCAGCATTTTCTTCATTGATCGATAAATTTGCATCCTTTACCGCCATTAAAGACGCTGCAACCGCATAATGTGTAAAGCGGTCCATTTTTCTAGCATCCTTTTTTTCCATGAAATTTTCGACATTAAAATCCTTTACTTCCGCAGCAACCTTAACTGGGTATTCATCTGCATTAACTCTTGTTAAAGGCCCTACACCTGATACACCTGCAAGGATATTTTTCCAAGTAGTTTCTACTTCATTCCCAAGCGGTGTTACAGCGCCTATGCCAGTAACAACAACTCTACGTTTATTCATTAATTTATATCTCCTTTGCTATTATAGATATTTAACGAACATTCTTACGTTAATTATAGTACTTAGTGGAATTCTGCCTATCTGCCCCAACGCATAGCGATGGCACCCCATGTTAATCCGCCGCCGAAACCGACCATCACAATTAAGTCTCCATCTTTAATCTTTCCTGCCTCTAATTCCTCAACGATGGAAATAGGAATAGACGCCGCTGATGTATTTCCATATTTGTGAATCGTCTTTGACATTTTTTCTTCGGGCAAATCAAGACGCTGTCTCGATGCTTCCATAATCCGGATATTGGCCTGGTGAGGGATTAAGAAGTCAACATCCTCTTTCGTAAGACCCGCTTTTTCTAATACGTTTACACAGCTTTCACCCATTTGGCGGACTGCGAATTTAAATACTTCGCGACCGTTCATAATAATATATTCATCCTGATATAAATGCTTTGAGCCTGTTCCATCGGCGCCTAGTTCAAAGGATAGGATTCCTCTGCCCTCAGATACTTGGCCAATGACAGCGGCACCGGCACCATCCCCGAATAATACAGCAGTATTTCGATCTTCCCAATCTGTGACTTTTGAAAGCTTTTCAACCCCTACTATTAATACGTGCTTATAAGTGCCAGCCTCCACAAATTGCTTTGCTGTAACAATTCCATACATAAATCCAGCACATGCAGCACTAACGTCCATCGCGGCAGCTTTGACAGCCCCCAGCCTTTCCTGAAGCATGCAAGCAACAGATGGGAAAGGACGGTCAGGTGTAACGGTTGCAACTATGATCATATCTAAATCTTCAGGTGAAATATTTGCGTTCTCGATCGCCTTCCTTGCCGCTTCGTAAGCGAGATCAGATGTATCGGTATCATCATCCGCAATTCTTCTTTCTTCAATACCGGTACGTGTTCTAATCCATTCATCTGATGTATCAACCATTTTTTCTAAATCCGCATTAGTAAGAATTTTCTCTGGCAAGCATCTGCCAATTCCAATAATCCCCGCATTCATGGAGTCCACCCCTTATTATCTACTATTAAATGTAAAAGCCATAACAAATATACACTGGCTCAATTATAAAGCATTTATACAATAAACG
>NZ_JBALOW010000104.1:0-1034 GCF_036965085.1 Bacillus sp. JJ1532 | reverse complement strand
TAGGACGTCGCTAGGCTTTTAATATATTATTGTTCCGCAGTAGCTCAGTGGTAGAGCATTCGGCTGTTAACCGAACGGTCGTAGGTTCGAATCCTACCTGCGGAGCCATCTGGAGAGCTGTCCGAGTGGCCGAAGGAGCACGATTGGAAATCGTGTATACGCTTCCGCGTATCAAGGGTTCAAATCCCTTGCTCTCCGCCATTTAAAATTTCATTTGGCCCCTTGGTCAAGCGGTTAAGACACCGCCCTTTCACGGCGGTAACACGGGTTCGAATCCCGTAGGGGTCACCATTTGGAGGATTAGCTCAGCTGGGAGAGCATCTGCCTTACAAGCAGAGGGTCGGCGGTTCGATCCCGTCATCCTCCACCATGTTTACTTAAAGCATGGAAGATTATATTATTATCGCGGGGTGGAGCAGTCCGGTAGCTCGTCGGGCTCATAACCCGAAGGTCGCAGGTTCAAATCCTGTCCCCGCAATCTGGTCCGGTAGTTCAGTTGGTTAGAATGCCTGCCTGTCACGCAGGAGGTCGCGGGTTCGAGTCCCGTCCGGACCGCCATATTGTGGCTCAGTAGCTCAGTCGGTAGAGCAAAGGACTGAAAATCCTTGTGTCGGCGGTTCGATTCCGTCCTGAGCCACCATTTTTAAAAACATGCCGGCCTAGCTCAATTGGTAGAGCAACTGACTTGTAATCAGTAGGTTGGGGGTTCGAGTCCTCTGGCCGGCACCAGAATTTAAAAAATTGCAGCAACGAAGCGTTTCATCCTTGAATAGCAAATTTTTAAATTCTGCGACAAATCACGCAGGGATTTGGAGCATTTTATGACTACTATCAATATCTAATAATTACGGTGGGGTAGCGAAGTGGCTAAACGCGGCGGACTGTAAATCCGCTCCCTTTGGGTTCGGCGGTTCGAATCCGTCCCCCACCACCATCTATAGGGGTATAGTTTAATGGTAAAACGAAGGTCTCCAAAACCTTTGATGTGGGTTCGATTCCTACTACCCCTGCCATTAATTATGGCGGTTGTGGCG
>NZ_JBALOW010000103.1:0-1052 GCF_036965085.1 Bacillus sp. JJ1532 | reverse complement strand
CAGTTTTCAAAGAACTATCGTATCGCTCAGAAGCGACTTTTCAATATTACTACGTTTTAAAAACAGTGTCAATAACTTTTTAAAACTTTTTTGGTGGAGCCTAGCGGGATCGAACCGCTGACCTCCTGCGTGCAAGGCAGGCGCTCTCCCAGCTGAGCTAAGGCCCCAAAATATAATGGTCGGGAAGACAGGATTCGAACCTGCGACCCCTTGGTCCCAAACCAAGTGCTCTACCAAGCTGAGCTACTTCCCGAAAATGGCGCGCCCGAAAGGAGTCGAACCCATAACCTTCTGATCCGTAGTCAGACGCTCTATCCAATTGAGCTACGGGCGCATTCTTTAATTTAAGTGGTGCCGAGGACCGGAATCGAACCGGTACGGTAGTCACCTACCGCAGGATTTTAAGTCCTGTGCGTCTGCCAGTTCCGCCACCCCGGCATGAATATGGAGCGGAAGACTGGATTCGAACCCGCGACCCCCACCTTGGCAAGGTGGTGTTCTACCACTGAACTACTTCCGCTTATCTTTATGAATGCGGGTGAAGGGAGTCGAACCCCCACGCCTCGCGGCGCCAGATCCTAAGTCTGGTGCGTCTGCCAATTCCGCCACACCCGCATATATAAATGGTGAGCCATGAAGGACTCGAACCTTCGACCCTCTGATTAAAAGTCAGATGCTCTACCGACTGAGCTAATGGCTCGGTATAAGATGTTGTTTCCTAAATGTTGATTGTGGTAGGAATTGTGCAACAAAGTCCTACGGTCTTTGTTGCAGATTTTAAAAACTTACCATTCGGTGAAGCAATGCTTCGAAGCTGTAATCTTTTAAAATCCTCTACCGACTGAGCTAATGGCTCTAAACTACGTGGTGCCGGCCAGAGGACTCGAACCCCCAACCTACTGATTACAAGTCAGTTGCTCTACCAATTGAGCTAGGCCGGCATATTAATGGTGGAGGATGACGGGATCGAACCGCCGACCCTCTGCTTGTAAGGCAGATGCTCTCCCAGCTGAGCTAATCCTCCATTTATTAAAGCCTAGCGACGTCCTACT
>NZ_JBALOW010000102.1:0-7885 GCF_036965085.1 Bacillus sp. JJ1532 | reverse complement strand
AATTGATATTTATTTCAGTTCTCCTTTTATTACTTCTTTTTGGTTGCAAAGGCTATAAAGAAATAATTTTTGACCCATCTAAATTAAAAGTAATAAATACTGCTTGGGATGAACAGGGGAATGAAACATACATCAAATATGAAGCACCATCTGTAAAAGATGGCATAGAAGCACTGCCATTTATAATAAAATTACCCAAGACGATACCTTTTGAAACCGATGGTTTTAAACCTGCTATTATAGAGGATTTAGAAAATGACGGAAAAAAGTTATTGGTCACTTTTCGTGCTTATTCGAAAGAAGAGAATCCGGATCATCCGATAATTTTGAAAATCATAGTATACAATTTCAATATATCCCCACCCCAACCCAAATATTATGATGAAGTGAAATTAAAAAATGGTGTTGTTGGCAAATACTCGCCATCAAATCTTTATTTTCAAATAGATGATATTGAATATCATATTCATATTTTTGGTTTACCTAATGATGATAATTATCCAAATGTGTTATTCAATATCGCCAATCAAATGATGTAAATTATGCAATTTAAGAATCTAATAATTGAAATGGAATAATGCCCGTGGGACTTGCCACTGTCCTTTTTCGCGCAACAAAGTTTAATAAGTGCTACTCCACAATCTGGCCCTTAACATAAAGAAAGAGCGCAATTCTTGCTGCAGAATTGCGCCCTTTTCTTGAATTGGAGTAATCAAATGTAATTGATTAGGAATGTTTATAGGATCTATGGAATTTAATAAGGTTATAGTAGTTCCATATTTAAAGTACTGAACTCAGTCTATCTAATTTTAAAAAGTAAATTAACGGCTGTTACCGGATATTATTCGTTGCCATTTACAATATGGTTTAAGCACAAGATCTGCTGCCTAAACTAATAGAAAAAAAACCTAGTACTCGTAGTACTAGGCTTATGAAATGTATTATTCGTTCCCTTTACCATTGTCTTTCTTATTCTCAGCGCCTTTATTTTGGCCGTTTTGTTTCTTTTCATTTGCTTTTTGTTGTTTATCAACTTGCTTTTCTTTAGCTTCTTGCTTTTTAGCAAGACCTGTTGCCTGACCTTCAGCACGCTTTTCTGCAGCCTTAGCCTTTGCTTCTTCTTTCTTAGCTAATCCTGGAGCAACAACAGTAGTTTCTTTAGTTTCTTCTGCAACTTCAGTCTCAGCTTGTTCGTCTGTTACTGGTTCTTCTACGGCTGTTTCCTCTGTTACTTCTTCTACTACTGTTTCTTCAGTTACGACTTCCTCAACTACTGTTTCCTTTGTTGCTTCTTCTACTGGGGTTTCTTCTGTTGTTGCAGTTTCAGTATCTACTGCTGCTTCTTCCTCAACAACTTTTTCATCATCAGTAGTTTCAACTGCGAATTTTGCTGCTTTTGCTTCAAGCTTTGCAAGCTTCTTGTCTAATTTCGCAAAAGACTTTTGAATATTTTTCATTAATGCTAATTGAGCTGTAGGGTTTTTAACATGTGATAATGCTGCAGCTAATGCATCAATGTTTTGAGCAAGTTTCGCTTCTACTTCATCTTCTGTCGCTTCATCTTCTGCTGCAACTTCTTCGCCTTCCGTTGTTTCTGCTGTCGCTTCAGTGTTTTCAGCTGCCTGATCTTCAGTTACTTCAGTTACTTCAGCAGCTTCCTCTGTCGCTTCTGTATCTTCACCAGCAATTTCTTCTGATTCTGCTAAACTGTCAGTAGCTTCCTTTTGAATAGCGATTGCCTCTTCTAAAAGTGCTGTTGCCTCATCAGTTTTTCCCTCTGCAAGCAATGCATTTACTTCAGCAATACGCTCAGCAGCAAAATCAGCTAAAAGACGAGCTTTCTTGTAATCATCAAATGTGACAGCAAGTCTTACTTTTTCCATCATAATTTTTACAAAGTAAAAGAAATCTCCAGGAACCAAAGCTGGTGCCTCTTCTTGCTCTTGAACCGTTTCTTCTGTTGTTTCTGTGTCATCTGCTTCTTCTTCAGTAGCAGAATTTTCTTCAGTTACCTCTTCATCTGTTGCAACTTCCTCATCCGTAGTCACTTCTTCTGAAGCCTCATCTTCTGCAGTAGCTTCTTCATCAGCTAAATTTTCTTCTACCGCTGTCGCTTCATCGTTTACATCAACTCCAACTACTTCTTCCGTATCTGGTGTGGTTGGTTCAACTGTATCCTCATTTGCATATGCAGCGCTTGTTCCTAAAGAAGAAAGAAGTAGTGCTGATGCTGCTGCACCGCTTATTAGTGATTTTTTAATTTTCATAGACTGTTTCCTCCTGATCTGATTTTCATTACACCCTTCGACAAAAGCAGACAGGTTTGTGTCGGTAAATCTGAAAAAAGTTTATATAATTTTTCGAAATTTGGAATGTGAATTATTTTACAGCAAGACAAAACCTAAGTACAAAGTAATCAGCAATACAAAAATATTAAGAAGTTTTCTCGTTTTTATTATCGTTAATTGGCAATTAAATCAATTTTAAAACTCTAACAGCATAACCCCATGCTGATTAGCATGGGGTTAAAAAAATTGTTTAATTTTTGTCGTAGATATCTCACTGCACTAAAAAATATTACAGTAAAGTTGTTTAAATCTTAAAGTTATTCTATAATCGCGCCCGATTCTTGAATAAAGATACTACATAATCCATTATCTATGATAAAACAAGGAAATACTGTATGTTCTTAATTGTCTCAACCTGATTACCATGTACTTGTTCTGTGTAGTCAATCCACTTATAATTTTTTATTTTGCTTTCTAGTTTTTCGTTTATTTCATCTTCAATTTCGTGCATCAATTTAACTATTTCATCCAACGACATATTAAAGCGATTAGCTGCTTGAAGGTGGGGTAATTGCTCTTTGAGAAGGGCTAAAAATTGCTCTTTCGTTTCGGATTGTTGTGCTAAACTATCTTCAATATCTTCAATAAATTGATAAAGCTTTCTTTTACTTCTTGGTAGAGAAGCCACAATATCCCTCGCAAAAATCTCCATCACTTTTTCATTCATTACATACGACCATCTTTCCCTTAGTGTTCAAAATCATTTATATTCATGTTCGGCTAGCCTTTCTAAATCTTCAAATGGCATTCTTAACATAAATCAAACAGGAACTTGTAAGCACTACACTAACGTTGTTCCTGTCGTTCCACTGCTTACCAGCTAGATTTTTTAACTCCAGGGATCTGCCCCTTATGTGCTAATTCACGAAAAGCGATACGAGACATCTTAAACTTTCTTAAGTATCCTCTTGGCCTCCCAGTAACTTGGCAACGGTTATGAAGCCTAGAAGGTGCTGAGTCACGAGGAAGCTTACTTAATGCAGCATAATCCCCTTTTTCTTTTAGTTCCCTTCTTAAATCCGCATATTTATCTACCATTTTTTTCTTTTGATCTCTTTTGCAACTTTGGATTTCTTTGCCACTAATGTTTGCCTCCTAAATTCTCTTTAATAATCATAATGATTACGATTTTAAGATCAGACTCTTCAAAGTTAAACGACTATGTTTACACACTTTATCAACTATCTAAATTAACTTGTTTCAAACAAAGGCTTTGTCAGTGTTTTGGAGTTATTAAAGGAAAATGTTGCAATGCAACTAATCATAATTAGCTTTGACTTAATAGCAAAAGCCGATAAACCCTAGATTTATCGGCTTTATTAAAAATTTAGCAGAAATAGACGTGTTAAATTATTTTGTCTCACGGTGAAGTGTATATCTTTTTAAACGTGGGGAGTATTTCATTAGCTCAATGCGGTCTGGATTGTTCCTTTTATTCTTGGTCGTAATATAATTACGATCTCCTGTTTCTGTACATGCTAATGTGATTTTCACTCTCATGGTTTTCATCTCCCAATTTTGAAGTAGCGGATATTTATTGAAATCTGGCGGATAGTTGTACAACAGTGACGGATAAACGACGAGTTTACGACTATTGTGCTGCTATAAATGGAGGAAGTGGGTCCTTTAGATCATTCCAGTCCAGTTGCATCTCCTCATCCGTTAGCAAGCACTTATCTAATGAAGCTTCAATTTCATATTGCGACATGTCCACCCCAATGAAGACAAGTTCAATCATTCGGTCTCCAAACTGATCGTCCCATTTTTCAAGCAGTTCTGGTTCATCTTTGAGAATCTGTTCTCTTTCCAATTCCGGATAAGCAGCCAACCATTCTCCCGCACCTTGCAGAATGATTGATGGTCCTGCTTGTGACAATAACCCAGTCATATCATTTCGAGTAGCTAGCCATAAGAAGCCTTTTGCTCGAACAATATCTTCTGGCCACTCTTCCAGCCATTCCGTAAATCTTTCCGGATGAAAGGGTCTTTTCCTTCGATAGACAAAGGATGAAATGCCATACTCTTCTGTTTCGGGAGTATGCTCTTCATTTAATTCCTTTATCCAGCCTGCACCTTGGTTTGCTTCTTCAAAGTCAAATAAATTAGTATTCAAGATTTCATTTAGTGCCACTTGACCATGTGAGCTCTCAATGATCCTGGCATCTGGATTTAGCCTCTGAAGAACAGCCTTTAACTCCTGAACACTTTCTTTATCAACTAAATCAATCTTGTTCAAAATTAATACATTGGCAAACTCTATTTGATCAATTAACAAATCAACGACTTCGCGAGTATCGAATTCATCCATTGCTTCCTTCCGATCTAGCAAGCTTTCACCTGATGCGAAATCATGCCAGAATCGATTCGCATCTACAACGGTTACCATTGTGTCAAGCTTGCAATAATCAGGTAAGTTTATTCCAAGACTTTCATCTACATATGTAAATGTTTGAGCAACAGGAATAGGCTCTGAAATTCCGGTAGATTCGATTAAGATGTAATCAATATCTCCTCCTTGTACAAGCCTTTCAACTTCAATGATTAAATCTTCCCTTAATGTACAGCAAATACAACCATTTTGAAGCTCGACTAATTTCTCATCTGTTCTGGTGAAGCCCCCCTGTTTGATCATGGAAGCATCGATATTCACTTCACTCATATCATTTACAATGACAGCAATTTTTTTATTCTCACGATTCGATAATACATGGTTAAGCAATGTTGTCTTCCCCGCACCTAAGTATCCGCTTAACACAGTAACTGGTATCTTATTAACCATTTTGTTCACCTCTTTTTCTTAAATCAAAATCATTACGATTTAAACAATATTGCTATCCACAATACTTTATTACTTACTGAAGCTCTTGAAGGAGGAATACACACCTCTCCCCCTACTGACTGTGTTAAAAAGAATCCTTTACGCAAAGCGTAATCATTACGATTTAAATAATATTATAAAATTTTCTTCAATGCAAGATTTATTAATAAAAAAATTTATATAGCAAATTTTCCATCCAATCAATTTTATATTTTTAATTCATATTTTTGTTTATTTGATCATAGATTTACTTTAAAATATAAAGCGTAATTGTTACGATTTAATGATTTGGTATATAAAAGTCGGTCAGCCTATTTTCACTGCGCTGGAGATTCCTTCGTACATCAAGGCTTGTTCAAATAAGCTGACCGACAAATTATTATATACACAAAAAATAAGGAGATTATTATGAACCGAATTATTCGCACTCATATCATTGAGATTACTGGAGTTTTGATTATCGCCTTAGCCCTTTATCTTTTTTCATTTGGCTCAAACTTTAAAGGCTCGATAAGTCTTCCGCCATCAATCTTAAATCTGAATACTATTTTCATTAGTATCTTAATAGAAGCATTGCCCTTTGTTTTAATTGGCGTGCTTATTGCAGGGATTATCCAAATTTTCGTAACGGAAGATCATATTCGAAAATGTATCCCTAAAAATAAAGTCTTGGCAGTAATCATGAGCTGTGTCGTTGGCGCATTGTTCCCCGCCTGTGAGTGCGGAATTGTTCCGATTGTACGGAGACTCGTTGGCAAAGGGGTGCCGATATATGCGGCTATGGGCTTTATGCTGACAGGTCCTCTTATTAATCCCATTGTGATCGCTTCCACTTACATGGCTTTTGGTAATAATATGACGATTGCAGGATTGCGTATGGGGCTAGGTTTTATCATTGCTGTCATGGTTGCTTTTGCTGTCAGCCTGTTTTTCAAAGGAGCACAATTCAAATCATCTACCACCACTGTTCACATACATAAACAGCCGAAAGAGGATTTTATCACGCGGTTATGGTCCATGCTTACCCATTCAATTGATGAATTTTTTGATATGGCGAAATATTTAATAATGGGAGCATTTTTGGCGGCATTTGTCCAAACCTATATGCCAGCAAAAGCATTGCTAGAAGCCGGGAATGGGCCCGTTTCATCCATAATCGTTATGATGGGACTCGCTTATGTGTTATCCCTTTGCTCTGAAGCGGACGCATTTATTGGCGCTTCATTTAGTAGTATCTTTCCAACGCCTTCTATTTTAGCCTTTTTGATTTTTGGACCTATGATTGATTTAAAAAATACTTTAATGATGCTAAGCGTCTTTCGTTTTAAATTTGTTATGACTGTACTAGCTTTCGTTGTTGCAATCGTTTTTGTTTCATTACTATTAGTGTCAGGCTTTCTATAAGGGGAGAAATCTATGAACTTTCATTCTCAGCAGGCTATTAGAGCTCTAATTTTATTAAGCTTTCCCATCTTAATTTTTAAGCTTCATTTTACAGGAGAGATTACGAAATATATTAATCCTAAGTATGAAGGCTTAAGTATTTCAGCAGCGATACTATTTCTCGTATTATTTCTTATCCAGCTGACAAGAATTTGGACAGCCAAGGACCACAAACATCATAATTGTCATCATGAAGAAAGTGATTGCTGCCATCATCATGATCACGGTGACACACCTTTTAATTCAAAGAAGCTACTCTCTTACGTGGTGATTGTTTTTCCTTTAATAACAGGCTTCTTGCTTCCCGCCAAGGTCCTTGATGCTTCCATTGCTAATAAAAAGGGAGGCATGGCCATTATTGCGAATCAGAAACAGCAGCAAAAAAATGAAACAAGCAATGAATCTAATCAACCTGATGAAAATAGCGAAGATGATCAAAATGATATTACGGAAAATGAAAACATTGCAGTTCCAGCCCAACTAGAAGAGCATGAAATGGATCAGAATTTAACTGCCCAGGAAGAAATGTCAGAAGAAGATTATGAACTGTTGAAGAAAAAGCTAGCCCAAAATCCAAGCGTTATTATGGAAGATTCCTTATTTTCCACCTACTATGAAGATATTCATAAGGACATCCATAAATATAAAGGAAAACCCATTCAATTAACTGGTTTTGCTTATAAAGAGGATGGATTTGAACAGGATCAGCTTGTTATTGCCAGGTTTTTAATTACCCACTGTGTGGCAGATGCAAGCATTGTAGGATTTCTTACAGAACTTCCTGAAGCCTCTTCAATCGATACAGATACTTGGATAGAAGTAAATGGAGTCCTGGATATCACAACTTATAATGGAATGGAGCTTCCCTTCATAAAAATAACCGATTGGAAAAAAGTCACTGAACCTGAGGAGCCATATATTTATCCGATTAACAGAATTTTATAATCATTCAGATTAGCTGATAAATCTGTTTTCACAGTGATTATCAGCTTAAGAAGATGGCTTATTGGCAGAGGACTTCAGAATACTGCAGTTTTCATTGCTTTGAGTGGGTCGCGATTGAAAGTGGTCTACTCGAAGCAATGTTGTATAACTAACAAAAGAAACTGGGGATTATTATATATTAGATTTAAACCATTTTTATGCCTTAAATTGACCAATTAGGGGTAGAGTTAAGAGAACCGCAAATTTACAACGAGAAGAAAAAGCCTAATTTCTTAGTGTTTTTAGTAAAGAAATTAGGCTTTCGTTCCTCCGCAATCGCGCCCGATTGTTG
>NZ_JBALOW010000101.1:0-10684 GCF_036965085.1 Bacillus sp. JJ1532 | reverse complement strand
CCCCGACGTACAGGACGTACTAGTGTCGACAATGCGACAGGACAAGGAAAGCCTCGGCAGCGAAACATCGCACGACCAAAAGTGAAACTTTTGGGAGGACGTCGCGTTTTTGGCGACCTCGAGGTCATAAGCCAGTCTGCCAAGAAGGTTAAAGAACAACCTTCTCGACAGCATGTCTTTTGCTCGTCGGGGGTGGGCAAGGCGCTTACGCTTTTCTATTTAGGTGGTGAGGACAATCGAATTAAATAAGCGGCAAGAAAAAATATTAGAAATTGTGAAGGAAAACGGGCCAATCACTGGTG
Source organism: Bacillus sp. JJ1532 (assembly GCF_036965085.1). NCBI lineage: Bacteria > Bacillati > Bacillota > Bacilli > Caryophanales > Bacillaceae > Bacillus > Bacillus sp. JJ1532. The sequence continues at coordinate 10,382 of NZ_JBALOW010000101.1, read as the reverse complement.
AAAATATTGCAGAAAAGTTAAATTTAACTCGAGCAACATTAAGACCGGATTTAGCCATTTTAACAATGGCTGGCTTTTTAGATGCGAGACCGCGGGTCGGCTATTTCTATACAGGAAAATCAGGTACTCAGCTGCTTACAGATAATTTAAATAAGCTGTATGTGAAGGATTATCAATCGATACCTGTAGTTGTGAATGAAAATGTTTCGGTTTATGATGCCATTTGCACAATGTTCTTGGAAGATGTAGGAACATTATTCGTGGTTGACCAGGAATCCATACTTGTTGGCGTTCTTTCTAGGAAAGATTTGCTGCGTGCAAGTATAGGGAAACAGGAATTAACGAATATCCCTGTAAACATAATCATGACAAGAATGCCCAATATTACAATGTGTGAAAAGGAAGACTTATTAATTGATATTGCAAAGAAATTAATTGAGAAACAAATTGACGCGCTTCCGATTGTTAAAGAAACGGAAAAAGGCTTTGAGGTAATAGGCAGAATTACAAAAACGAATTTAACAAAAGCATTTCTTGCTCTTGCAGAAGATAATTAAATCATGTACAGAGGAGATGGTGTTAAGGGATGACAAAAAAGCCAATCATCTATGTTGTGTCTGACTCTGTTGGGGAGACTGCCGAATTGGTTACGAAAGCAGCCGTCAGCCAGTTTAATGGCAGCGGAGTAACGATCAAGCGATTTCCATATGTGGAGGACAAGGTTCATATAGAAGAAGTAATTTCTTTAGCAAAAATGGATAATGGAATGATCGTATATACACTTGTTAAGCCAGATATACGCCATTATATTAATGAACTGGCTGAGCGGGAAGGGATCTATGCTTGTGATATAATTGGGCCGTTAATGGATAAAATTCAGCTTTTATATGGAAAAACACCTCTATTCGAACCAGGTCTAGTTAGAAAACTGGACGAGGATTATTTTAAAAAAATAGAAGCTATTGAATTTGCTGTTAAATATGATGATGGCCGTGATCCAAGAGGGATATTAAAAGCGGATATTATTCTTGTAGGAGTATCCCGAACTTCTAAAACACCGCTATCACAATATTTAGCCCATAAAAGACTAAAGGTCGCAAACGTACCGCTTGTACCAGAGGTGGATCCTCCTGAAGAATTGTATTTAGTTCAGCCCGAAAAGTGCTTTGGACTAAAAATTAGCCCAGAAAAGCTCAATCATATTCGCAGAGAACGGCTAATATCTTTAGGATTAAGCGATAATGCCAGTTATGCAAACATTGAAAGGATTAAAGACGAAATCAATTATTTTGAAAAAATCGTCAGCAAATTAAATTGTCCTGTCATTGACGTAACGAATAAAGCCGTAGAAGAAACGGCAAATTTAATATTAAATCAATACCACAGAAGCTTTCCAAAAAGCTAGCACATAATTCTGTATTATGTGCCTTTTTCTTTTTTGGCAAAAAGGTAACGGAACCTTTTGAAAATTTAAATTCTTCTTGATGCGTTTAAAACAAAATATTAATAGAAATAAGAAAAAATAATAGAAATTCAAGCTTTTTTATACTATAATAAAAAATTGTGATAAAAATGTTATAGTTTAGGTTTAGAGTTGAGTATGAACGAATAAACTATTTATTGTGAGAAGTCAAGTGACCGGAAAAAAAACAATTCGACATGATCAATTGTAATGGAAATGCTGCAAGAATTATTTTGTATCAGGATTCTGAAAAGCATTTAGACCATTATACCCGGCTTGATTGAAAATCTACTTGTAATTTTAACAGTTGCATGAGTTTAGGATGAATGTAGCTCATGCTAAAAGTTGCTTTTTGAAAGAAGGATTATGTGGAGTGATGTAGAATAATTAGAACATTAGGCAATCCAATTATCTTGGTTGATGCCGATTCTTGTCCTGTAAAGGAAGAAATTGTCGAATTAGCTAATAGCTATTCTGTTGATGCTATTTTATTGCCTCATATGCTCACATAAAAAATGATCTAAAGGGAGCTTTTTGGAAATTTGTTGACTCAAGTAAAGAGGCTGTTGATTTATTCATTATGAATCATGTGCAGAAACGGGACATCGTTGTTACACAGGATATTGGTTAGCATCGACACTTTTATTTATGTTCTGTCTCCAAAGGGGATTTCATACGATGAGAAAGATATTCATACTGCGCTTGATATGAGATATTTATCGGCCTAAGCGCGTAGAAGGGGGATACATGGGAAAGGGCCCATGCCTTACAGTCGTGAAGATCGTACTAGGTTTGTGAAAGAATTGACAAAGATTTTGTCGAATTTTGAAGGAATTCGCTAATTTTTATAGAAATATTAATTAATGGATTAATTATCTTTCTAAATTTGATGCCCTGGGTGTACTTTAAGAGGCTTCTTATGTATTGATTTTTTATTAATTGGAGTTGTTCCCATGGTAGAGCGTATCGCCGAGGAGAAAGTGAATGAGATTCGGCAAGCTGTCGATATTGTTGATATTATAAGCGATTATGTTCAATTAAAAAAGCAAGGACGAAATTACTTTGGTCTATGCCCATTTCATGGAGAGAACACACCATCTTTTTCCGTTTCACCTGATAAGCAAATTTATCATTGCTTTGGATGCGGAGCCGGCGGAAATGCCTTTTCATTCTTAATGGATCTTGAAGGTTATTCCTTTCAAGAAGCAGCTGTCAGATTAGCTGAAAAAGGGAATATTAAGCTTGACATGATTATTCAGTCCGCAGCCGCTCAAAGTAATGTTCCTCCCGATATTCAGCAAATGCTGGAGGCCCATGAGCTATTGCGTAAATTTTATCATCATCTGCTGTTAAACACAAAAGATGGCCAACATGCACTAGACTATTTGCTTGGCAGAGGATTTACGATTGAAACCATTGAGAAATTTCAAATTGGGTATTCCCTTCCTTCTTGGGATTTTGTATATAAATTTCTTGGGAAGAGAAAGTTTCCAATAGAGGTAATGGAAAAAGCAGGTCTTATTATTAAACGCGAAAAAGATGGCAGTTATTTTGATCGTTTTCGCAACCGAATTATGTTTCCGATTTTTGACCGAAGTGGAAAAACGATTGCCTTTTCAGGAAGGTCTTTAGGGGACGATGAACCCAAATATTTAAATAGTCCTGAAACGCCAATCTTTAATAAAAGCAAAATTTTATATAATTTTCATTTAGCAAGACCTCAAATCAAGAAACTCCAGCAAGCTGTTTTATTTGAAGGATTTGCGGATGTTATTTCTGCTGATCTTGCAGGAGTTGAAAACGGTATTGGCACAATGGGAACATCCTTAACGGAGGACCATGTCTCCGCTTTAAAGAGAAATGCCCAGTCAATCACTGTTTGCTATGATTCCGACAATGCTGGAATTGAAGCGGCTTTCAGAGCGGCTAACATGCTATCTAATGCAGGATGTCAAGTAAGGGTTTCTTTAATGCCAGACGGCCTTGACCCAGACGACTATGTTAAAAAATTCGGTCCAGAAAAGTTTCGTCACGAGGTAATAGATGGCAGTCATACACTTATGGCGTTCAAGCTGCATTATTACCGCAGAGGGAAAAAACTGCAGGATGAAGGAGATCGCCTGCTTTATATCGAAGAAGTATTAACGGAAATAAGCAAATTAGATAATGCAGTAGAAAAGGATTATTATTTACGGCATCTTGCGGATGAATTTTCCCTATCACTGGAAGCACTTAAAGAACAGGAAAAACAAATTAATTTTTCAGAAAGACGGAAGACTAAGGGACAGAGCAGCAACGAGACAGTCAAAAAACAGCTGATTCTTCAAAAGCAAGCGAAGCAGTTAAAGCCTGCATATTATACAGCTGAGAGAAATTTAATTGCACATATGCTTGCCGATAGTGACCTTGCATTTAAGGTTCAGAATTTTCTTCAAGGAAATACGTTTAATGTGGATGAGCATCAAGCAATCATTACTTATTTATTAGGCTTTTATGAAGAAGGGCACCCGCCAGATACAAGTGCCTTTATCAACTTCCTAGTTGATGAAAAGTTAAAAAGAATCGTTGCTGATATTCAAATGATGGAAATAAACGATGAATTAAGCGAACAAGAATTAACGGATTATATAAAACAGGTGTTTAATTATCAAAAAATGTTAAAGATAAAAGAAAAACTGCTTGAACAAAAAGAAGCAGAGCGGAAAAGTGATTATGTAAAGGCAGCCTTGATCGCAATGGAAATTATTCAATTGCGCAAGTCTCTATAGATTAGGATATTTCTTAAGGATTGTCTGTGACTTTGGAAGGAGGGGGACATATGGCTGAAAAATCAGCTCGTTCAAAAGAAGTTGATTCAGAATTGACCCTAGATCAAGTGAAAGAACAATTAACAGAGGTTGGAAAAAAGACGGGCGTTCTTGCCTATGACGATATTGCAGAAAAATTGGCCCATTTTGATTTAGATTCTCATCAAATGGATGAATTCTATGAGTTCCTTGGAGATCAAGGTATTGAGCTAGTCGGTGACAATGACGATGATGCCGACCCTAATGCTAAGGAATTAGCAAAAGGTGAAGAAGAGTTTGACTTAAATGATTTAAGTGTTCCACCAGGCGTGAAAATCAATGACCCTGTGAGAATGTACTTAAAAGAAATTGGCCGTGTTGATCTACTTTCTGCTGAGGATGAAATTTCACTTGCAGAACGGATTGAAGATGGTGACGAGGAAGCGAAAAGGCGTCTTGCTGAAGCAAACCTCCGATTAGTTGTAAGTATTGCCAAGCGTTATGTTGGCCGTGGAATGCTTTTCCTTGATTTAATTCAAGAAGGAAATATGGGCTTAATTAAAGCCGTTGAAAAATTTGATTATCGAAAAGGCTTTAAATTTAGTACGTATGCAACTTGGTGGATTCGCCAAGCGATTACAAGAGCGATTGCCGACCAGGCAAGAACCATCCGAATTCCCGTTCATATGGTTGAAACTATTAACAAATTAATTCGTGTACAGCGCCAATTACTTCAGGACCTTGGCCGCGAACCAACTCCAGAAGAAATCGCTGAGGATATGGATTTAACTCCAGAAAAAGTGAGAGAAATTCTAAAAATTGCGCAAGAGCCAGTTTCTTTAGAAACGCCAATTGGGGAAGAAGATGATTCCCATTTAGGCGATTTTATTGAAGATCAGGATGCGACTTCACCTTCTGAGCATGCTGCCTACGAGCTTCTTAAAGAGCAGCTGGAGGATGTTCTTGATACTTTAACCGATCGTGAGGAAAATGTACTGCGCCTTCGCTTTGGGCTTGATGACGGACGTACAAGGACCTTAGAGGAAGTCGGTAAAGTATTCGGTGTTACACGTGAACGTATTCGCCAAATTGAAGCGAAAGCATTGCGCAAATTAAGACATCCGAGCAGAAGCAAGCGTTTAAAAGACTTTTTAGAATAGAAAATCATTGTCAGAAAATAGTTTACTTCTTACAATAGAGGTAAGCTATTTTTTTTCCGCTGGAATGGACGTGTATTCTTAATGAATGAAACAAGAAAAAAGATCATAGTTAACGAAATAATTAATTGGCGAAAAAATCGCATGCTCCCTGAACATTATTGTGATTTCCTCTTAGCATTGTACACAGAAGGAAATGAATCGGAAAACAAGAAAGAGCCAGCAGCTATAAAAAAAATTCACTGGAAAAACCATTATTTATTTTTAATGTTAATTCCGTTAGCTCTATTTTTAATCCATTTTACTGAATTGTCTATTACTTTGCAAATGGCCTTTTCCATATTATTTGTATTAGCTGGGATTATTTTCACTTTTTATTTTTTTAGAAAAGGAATTTTACTGCAAATACCTTTAATTGCTTCGGCATTAATTTTATTATTATCTACCGTTGAATTTATTTCAAGATTATTTCCAGATAGACTTATGGTCCTTTACATAGTAATATTCATGAACTGTTTTTTATGGTTGTTAACAGGCTGGAAACTTAAGCTTCCAGCCTTTATCATATCTGGAGTTTTAGGGATAATATTAATAGTAATTTCTATATTTATATATTAAAAAGATTTTTTTGAAGTTTTTAAATGTTGAGAAAATGATTTTCTCTCTTTTATTTAATGAAGTAAGTGGAAGTTCCTCTAAATTCGCTGGAGTTTTGTCTGATTTTTGAATTTGGTGTAACAAAGTTGCCTTAAGGGCTTTTCCTTCTACACGTTTTGAAGTAGAATAGAAATTGTTTGTATAAATATTTACTTTATTTGAGATGTTCTTACATAAGGGAGGTATAAACATGAAAAATCCAGTAATGCCGTACATCTTAATTTTTGCATTGGGTATCGTTGCAATGTTCCTGATTTCCTTTAAAGGACTTGGTGATGCTGAGCAGCTTGCTGCTGAAAGAGAAGGCGGCGGTGAAAAGACTGAAGAAACGGCTGCAGCAAGCCCTGAGGAGATCTATCAAAAGAGCTGTATTGGGTGCCATGGTGATCAATACCAAGGTGCAGTTGGACCAGCTTTAACAGGTGTTGGTGACCATCTATCACAGGAAGAGATAGCTGATATTCTTGTTAATGGTAAAGGGTCCATGCCTCCTGGTTTAGTTCCTGCAGATAAAGCAGGCGAAATGGCTGCTTGGCTAGCGGAATTAAAATAAAATAGTTTGTTAAACATAAGCTTGAAGGCCAAACTTTGGCCTCCCCAAGCGCAAAATAAAAAAAGTCCTTTGCATCTGTAAAGGGCTTTTTTTAAGTAGATTTTTTCCTCGTGGGTGTTAAGACTTTGCAAAACCATACTATTTTTAATACTATTATAAGGATAAATCAACTGTGCTAGTAATAGTGGACTTATATTTTTCTTTGAAAAGTGGTGGATAAATTGAATACTGAGAAATTATCACAGCGTTTAGAGGCTGTTGCAAATTATATTCCTGAAGGGTGCAGACTTGCTGATATTGGCTCGGATCACGCATATTTGCCATGCTATGCAGTGAAACGAGGCATGATCCATTTTGCGGTTGCTGGGGAAGTGGCAGAGGGACCGTATCAATCTGCTAAAAGCCAAGTTGAAGCGGAAGGATTAAATGACAAGATAAATGTCCGCAAAGGAAATGGATTACAGGTAATCTCAGTGGATGAAGTGGATTGTATTACAATTGCCGGGATGGGCGGAGCTTTAATCACAAATATTTTGGAAGAGGGCAAGGAAAAGCTAGGAACGGTAAAAAGGCTGATATTACAGCCAAATATCAGTGCTATTACGATAAGAAGCTGGCTTAATGAAAATGGCTGGGTATTAATTACTGAAGAAATTCTTGAAGAAGATGAAAAAATTTATGAGATTTTAGTTGCTGAAAAAGGGGATTCGAAGGAAAGACGAGAGTTGGATCTGCAAAAGGAATTATTATTTGGCCCTTTTTTACTAAAGCAGAAATCAGTTATTTTTAAAAAGAAATGGCTTGGAGAATTAAAGAATTGGTTAAGAATTTTAGCCCAGCTAGAGAATGCAGCAGCTACAGAGGAAACAATAGAGAAAAAAAATGAACTAATAGAGAAGATAAAGATGGCAGAGGAGGTATTGGATCATTGAAAAAAATAAATGGACATGAAATTATTCAGCTATTTGAACAGTTTTCTCCAAAAGGCTATGCTATGGAGGGAGACAAAATTGGGCTGCAAATTGGCAGATTGAATAAGCCGGTTGAGAACGTCATGATTGCACTGGATGTACTAGAAGAAGTAGTTGATGAAGCGATCGCTAAGAATGTTCAACTCATTATTGCTCACCACCCGCCTATTTTTCGACCGCTTAAATCAATTGCCACTGATACGCCTGCCGGTAGAATAATTGAGAAATTGATTAAGCATGATATCGCTGTCTATGCTGCCCACACAAATTTGGACGTTGCTACTGGCGGTGTTAACGATATGCTTGCTGAAGCACTAAAGCTAGTTAATACGGAAGTCTTAGTTCCTACCTACGAGACCGAATTGAAAAAACTAGTTGTCTTTGTTCCAGAAGATAATGCTGACGACCTTAAAAAGGCATTAGGAGATGCTGGTGCTGGAGCGATTGGCCATTACAGTCATTGCAGTTTCGAATCATCCGGAATTGGACAGTTTTTACCAGGTGAAGGGACAAATCCCTTTATTGGCGAGCATGGAAAGCTAGAGTCAGTGAAAGAACTGAGGATCGAAACGATTTTCCCGGCTCAGTTAGAGAATAGAATCTTAAAAGCCATGTTTCTTGCTCATCCTTACGAAGAAGTTGCCTATGATATTTATAAGCTGGACAATAAGGGTGAAGTATTAGGTCTTGGCAGAATTGGCGAAATTGAGGAAATGACATTAGGGGAATTCGCAAATCACGTTAAAAAAACATTAGATGTGAATGGTGTCCGTGTAGTAGGAGATCTCGATTCAAAGGTTAAAAAAGTAGCTGTCCTCGGCGGGGATGGGAATAAATACTTTACCTCTGCCAAATGTAAAGGAGCAGATGTCTACGTAACGGGTGATATGTATTATCATGTGGCACATGACGCCATGATGATGGGATTGAATATAGTTGACCCAGGGCACAATGTCGAAAAGGTGATGAAACAAGGCGTAGCCTTGCAATTGACAAAAATGTGCCAAGAAAAGGGATATGCCGTTTCAATATTTGCTTCTGAAATACATACAGATCCTTTTCAATTTATGTAAGTAAAGCTTATAAAAAGAAGGGCTGCCATTTTTTAGGCTGCCCTCTTTTTTATTTATTTTTTAACCTTTGGTAAAATTTTATTTAATGGCACTTTTTTCTCTTTTACCCATGTACTTTCATCATTCGGATTAAATTGTTCAATAAATGAAATGACTTCTTTTGTGATTGGAGTTGGTGTAGATGCTCCTGATGTCACGGCAACGGTTGATGCATTCTTAATCCACTCAATATTTAGCTCAGTTACATCGGCAATACGGTAGGCCTTCGTACTGGCAATTTCTTCTGAAACCTGTGCCAGACGGTTTGAATTATTGCTTTTTGGATCGCCAACGACAATAAGGACATCAGCTTCACCAGCTTGTTCAGCAACAGCCTCTTGACGAACCTGGGTTGCTAAGCATATTTCTTTATGGAATTCAGCATGTGGATATTTCTCCTTAATTTGCTCCATGACATGTTTAACATCCCATTGGCTCATCGTTGTTTGATTCGTGACAACAATTTTTTTGCTATCAATATTTAATGCATTGACATCATCTATCGTTTCTACAAGGTGAACATCGCTTGGAGCTACTCCTACAGCTCCCTCTGGTTCTGGATGTCCTTTTTTGCCAATGTAGATAATTTTAAAGCCTTCTTTTGTTTTTTCCTTTATTAAATCATGGGTTCGCGTAACATCAGGGCATGTTGCATCTATCGTAACGAGTCCTTTTTGCTTTGCTAATTCTCTCACTTGTGGAGAAATTCCATGTGCAGTGAAAATAACTGTTCCCTTATCGACCTTTTCAAGAATCTCCAGACGATTGCTTCCGTCAAGTGTAATGATCCCCTCTTCTTCAAAGGCATCGGTTACATGTTTGTTATGAACAATCATTCCAAGAATATAAATGGGTCTAGGCAAATTTTTATCGAGTGCAGCATTTCTCGCAATTACCATGGCATCAACCACCCCGTAGCAGTAGCCGCGCGGTGAAATTTTTATAATTTCCATCTTCTAAAAAACCCCCTTTAAATATGCATCTATATGAAGTGACTGGCATTCTATTTTCGATGTTCAAATAGATAAATGAACAATTACGTATACTATTATATAAGACATTTGCTAATAATAATACTAAAAGGGGGCCAAGAAGGGTGTGTTTCTAATCATGGTAAAAAGTCACAGATTTAATGATATTCATAATAATGACAGCTAAACATATAGTTTTGGTTTTGAAATCCCTCTTTCACTCTTTTTCTCATTTTCACTTTCTTTCTCAATTTCGATAGTGATTTCATCTATTTCAAGATCAATTACTTTTTGCTTAGCTTTACTAGTTTTTTTAGCTTTTATGGGCTCCTTGCTTTCTAGATTCTTTCCCTCAGCTGGTTCATCAGATGAGCCCTTTAGTCCTCTGTAAAGCTTCCATATCGCTGGAATGTTTTTTACCATTGGCCCATATTGCTGTACCATTGGCCCGAATTGCTGAGCTGAGTTTAATACTTTCTGTGTATTTTCTAAGAAGCCTGAAATAGCCCCTGGATTACTAAGAGTTTTTAGGATTCCCCCTGCACCGTTACCTCCAGCTCCGGCTGCTCTGCTTGCTGTTTGCAGCGGTCCAGCCCCTATACCGCGAGCCTGTTGGTTCCCGCGGCCTAACAGCTTGGATAGCAAGCCACCGCCGCCCTGTCTCATTTGCGATGGTCCGCCTGGTCCCCTAAATCCACCGCCGCCCTGTCTCA
>NZ_JBALOW010000100.1:0-6461 GCF_036965085.1 Bacillus sp. JJ1532 | reverse complement strand
CTTTTGGTCGTGCGATGATTACGCTTCCGAAGCTTTCCTTGTCCTGTCGCATTGTCGACACTAGTACGTCCTGTACGTCGGGGGTAGGCGCTCCTCCTAAAAGCTAACGCTTTTACTCGTGCGATGATAATGCTGCCGAAGCGTTCCTTGTGGAGCTAGACAGTTCTCAAAATTAAGAAAAGTTATACTTCATTTCTGTTTTACATTACCGATTTTGTATTGAACAAAATCGGTTTTTTTATCGCAAATTAATTGTTTTTGCTAATATAGTAATAATAAGGAAAAAAGTTGCGGATTATTACTATAGGGAGAGATGGAAAGTGGAAAAGTATATGTTATCTCTAGACCAGGGAACGACAAGCTCTCGTGCGATCATTTTTGACCAAAAGGGAGCCATTGTCCATATTGCGCAAAAGGAATTTAAGCAATACTTTCCAAACCCGGGTTGGGTTGAGCATAATCCAAACGAAATTTGGGGGTCAATCCTGGCGGTTATTGCTGCAGTTCTAACAGAATCAGGTGTAAGACCTGAGCAAATTGCTGGAATTGGGATTACAAATCAGAGGGAAACGACTGTTGTGTGGAATAAAGAAACAGGCACTCCCGTATATAATGCCATTGTATGGCAATCTAGACAGACAAGCGATATTTGTGAACAATTAAAATCCCAAGGTTATGATGATATTTTTCGTGAAAAGACTGGTTTATTAATTGATGCATATTTTTCAGGCACGAAGGTTAAATGGATATTAGATCATGATGAGGGTGCCAAGGCAGATGCAAAGCAAGGGAAGTTATTGTTTGGCACGATGGATACATGGATTATCTGGAAGCTTACAGGCGGGAAGTGCCATGTAACTGATTTTTCCAATGCTTCACGGACACTTATGTTTAATATATATGATTTAAAATGGGATGAAGAATTGCTCCGAATTCTTGATATACCAGATTGTATGCTTCCGAATGTTAGGCCTTCTTCTGAAATATATGGGCATACAGCAGACTCTCACTTTTTTGGCAGGGAGGTGCCGATTGCTGGCATCGCGGGGGATCAGCAGGCAGCCCTCTTCGGACAGGCTTGTTTTGAAAAAGGCATGGCAAAAAATACGTACGGCACAGGCTGTTTTATGTTAATGAATACAGGTGAAAAAGCTGTTCGTTCTGAGCATGGACTGTTAACAACTATTGCTTGGGGCTTAAATGGAAAAGTGGAATATGCTTTAGAAGGGAGTATCTTTGTTGCGGGGTCTGCCATACAATGGCTCAGAGATGGGCTAAGGCTGCTTAAAAATGCTAAAGATAGTGAGAAATATGCGAAAAAAGTTGTATCTACTGATGGTGTATATGTAGTTCCTGCTTTTGTTGGTCTTGGTACTCCTTACTGGGACAGCGATGTTCGTGGAGCTATATTTGGATTAACAAGAGGAACAACGAAAGAACATTTCATCCGAGCGACTTTAGAATCTCTTGCTTATCAAACAAAAGATGTCCTATCCGCCATGGAAGCTGATTCGGGAATAAATTTAAAAAAACTGCGGGTAGATGGAGGAGTTGTGAAAAATAATTTTCTCATGGAATTTCAATCAAATATATTAAATGTTCCGGTCGAACGTCCTACCATTAATGAAACGACTGCACTTGGAGTAGCCTATCTTGCAGGACTTGCAGTTGGTTTCTGGAGAAGCCAGGAAGAAATCGCTGAGAAATGGGCAATTGATTGTTCTTTTAATCCCAATATGCTGGAGGAGAATCGAAATGACCTATATAACGGCTGGAAGAAAGCAGTTCATGCGGCGATGGCTTTTAAATAAAAGATCGAACATCCTCTCCTTATAGGAAACTTTACTTACTTTTGAAAAGGAGGATGAAATATTGATGTTTTCAAACAAAAACCGACACGAAATGATTAACAAACTGAAAAAGAATCAATTTGATGTTTTGATAATTGGCGGGGGAATTACCGGTGCGGGGATCGCTTTCGATGCCTCTTCTAGAGGGATGAAGACTGCTTTAGTTGAAATGCAGGATTTTGCTTCAGGCACATCAAGCCGCTCAACAAAGCTAGTACATGGCGGTCTTCGCTATTTGAAAAACCTTGAGGTTAAACTCGTTGCAGAAGTTGGAAAGGAACGAGCCGTTGTTTATGAGAATGGGCCACATGTCACAACACCTGAATGGATGCTTCTGCCGATTTATAAAGGTGGAACGTTTGGACGGATTAGCACTTCAATAGGTCTTAGAGCTTACGATTATTTAGCAGGGGTAAAAAGAGAAGAAAGGAGAAGGATGCTAAATGCTCAAGAAACGGCAGGGAAAGTCCCTCTTATTAAAAAGGAAGGACTTCAGGGTGCTGGATATTATGTAGAGTATCGTACGGACGATGCTCGTTTAACAATTGAAGTGTTGAAAGCAGCCTATGAAAAAGGAGCTGTACCTATAAATTATACGAAGGCCTATAAGCTTCTTTATAATAATAATGAAGTAGCTGGCGTAATGGCAGTTGATCAGTTAACTGGAGAAGAGTACGAGATTAAGGCACATACAATTGTTAATGCTTCAGGGCCATGGGTTGACTTTATTAGGGACTTGGATGGTTCAAAAAAAGGAAAGACAATGCAGCTGACAAAAGGTGTCCATGTTGTATTTGACCAATCTAAATTACCTTTAGAGCAGGCTGTATATTTTGACACACCAGATAACCGCATGATTTTTGCGATCCCGAGAAATGGAAAAACCTATGTAGGAACAACAGATACTTTCTATAATCATGATCCTAAAAATCCAAAAATAACTATGAAAGATAGAGATTATCTCATCCATGCAATTAACGATATGTTTCCAGATGCAGAGGTGAGAGAAACGGATATTGAATCAAGCTGGGCTGGAGTTCGGCCATTAATCTCGGTAGAGGGGAAGGACCCTTCGGAAATTTCGCGGAAAGATGAGATATGGGAAGCTCCATCTGGTCTCATTACGATAGCAGGCGGTAAATTAACGGGATACCGTAAAATGGCAGAGACCGTTGTTAATTTACTTGCAAGAAAATTAATAGCGAAAAATAACAAATATTTTCTCAGCTGCATGACAAGGGCTTTGCCTATTTCTGGAGGGGATGTTGGAGGTTCTAGAAATTATAAAGCTTTCATCGAAGGTTTATCCCGGGTTGGTATAGAAATCGGACTAACACAAGATGAGGCTTTTCATCTCGTTTCCATGTACGGGTCAAATGCTCCAATATTATTTAAAATGATTGAAACTGATAGCAGTAATAAAGCGGAGAAATATGAAATGCCAATTACTTTATGGGTTAAGCTCAAATATGCACTAGAATATGAAATGGCTTCGACCCCTTCTGACTTTTTTATAAGAAGAACAGGTGACCTGCTATTTGATATACATTCAGTAAGGAAATATCGAAAGCAGGTACACTATTATATGTCAGAATACTTTGGCTGGAGTGAAAAGAGGAAGCAACAATTTATTATGGAACTTGAGCAGGAATTAAACGATGCAACAACACCAGATAAATTGTATGAATAGGCAAATACATTAGAACATCCCGATCATCAACTAATAACACAGCTTCTTTTACCTTTTCGGTATTGGGTCTGTCTAGGAAATGAAAAACTAACTTCAGGACAGACTTCTAATCTATTTCTCGTAGGAATCCATCAATTTCAATCTGAAATAGTATTTGACTTACCGTTTATTTTTTGATACAATAAATTATTGCTTATTTGAGGTTTACTCGTAGAGTAGTGAATATTGATGTAACACAATACATCATTCGTTTGTTTAAGGTTCGGAATAAAAAATTATAATTGATCAATTAGCAGCTTATATGGCAATTTCTTCTTTAATCTTCTTCTGATTACCCGGAACATCTTCACTTCAGTTTTAATTCTACAAAATGAAAAATCACAATTATTTTATTAATCTCAATAATGAACTGATTTTCTTAATACCTGATTCCCGCTGGCACGGTCTTGGAGCCGTAAGGATGGAAGAGAGGTAGGGCTTTCATTGTTTTAGGTGTTATACTAAGATTATGCGCTGAAGCATAACATAGTAAAGCCTCGAATAGGCCAAATAGTTTAATAAATGTAATTTATCCTTTTGTTATTGACAATATTAGGTTCCTCATTTATTATAAGGTTAACGCTGTAATGTTCGTTATATATATTTTTGGATAAGTGGTCGTAGCTACAATAAATTGTGGACGATTTTATTCCTCATTTATTGTGGGTACGATCTTTTTATGTTAAAGCCTATATATTAAAGACTTATAGTGAAACATATTTTTGGAGGTAATAACATGAACACAGGTAAAGTTAAATGGTTTAATGCAGAAAAAGGATTTGGATTCATCGAGTCTTCAGAAGGTCAAGACGTATTCGTACACTTCTCTGCAATCCAAACTGATGGCTTCAAAACTTTAGAAGAAGGCCAAGCTGTAACTTTCGAAATCGTTGAAGGTAACCGTGGACCACAAGCTTCTAACGTAAATAAAGCATAATATTGCTAGAAATGGAGTGGTGCATGTCATTCATGCATCACTTTTTTACGTTATTTTTTCTCCACTTTGTATATTCTTCATCCATTCCTCAAAAGAGAATCCATCCAACTTGCTTTTTAGGAATAATACTTTTCCTCATTTAATTGGAAAATACTTTAAAGATCATTTTTTATAATGGGAAATAAATTCTTATTTTAAAAATGTAAAAAAGAGATGCAAACTGGAAAACCTATTAACGTAGTTATTGTTTAATATAGATGATGACAAAAGTAAGTAGCGTAACGATCATAAGGAGGAAAAAATATTTTGACAACATTCTCAGATTTTAGCTTAAGTAATGAAATAGTAAAAGCATTATCAAATATGGGCTTCGAGGAACCAACACCTATTCAGGCTCAAGCAATCCCGATTGGTTTAGAGGGTAAAGACATGATTGGGCAGGCCCAAACTGGTACAGGAAAAACGACTGCATTCGGTGTTCCGCTTCTAGAACAAATCAATATTGAAGAAGGAATTCAAGGTCTTGTTCTTGCTCCTACTCGTGAGCTGGCAGTTCAAGTAGCAGAGGAATTAAACCGAATCGGTCAAGTTAAGGGCGTAAAAACTTTACCAATATATGGCGGTCAGGATATCAATCGCCAAATTCGCGCTTTAAAAAACAGACCACATATTATTGCAGCTACGCCTGGAAGACTGATTGACCATATTGAAAGAAAAACGATTCGACTTAGCAATATAAAAATGGTTGTGCTTGATGAAGCAGATGAAATGTTAAATATGGGCTTTATTGAAGATATTGAAAGAATTTTAAGTGAAATTAAAGGAGAACGACAAACCCTCCTATTTTCTGCAACAATGCCTAGAAGAATTCAAACACTTGCAGAAAAATTCATGAAGGATCCGGAATTAGTAAAAATTAAAGCTAAAGAAATGACTGTGAAAAATATCGAACAGCATTACATGGAAGTTCAGGAGAAACAGAAATTTGATGTGCTTTGCAGTCTTCTTGATATTCAATCTCCAGAGCTTGCGATTGTATTTGGTCGTACAAAAAAACGTGTGGATGAAGTGGTTGAAGGATTAATTAAACGCGGCTATTCAGCTGAAGGAATTCATGGTGATATCCCTCAAGCGAAACGTGACCAAGTTATTCGCCGTTTTAAAGAGCAAACGATCGATATCATGGTTGCTACAGATGTGGCAGCAAGGGGTCTTGATATTAGCGGGGTTTCCCACGTATATAACTTTGATATTCCGCAGGATCCTGAGAGCTATGTCCATAGAATTGGACGAACAGGCCGTGCTGGAAATAAAGGACTTGCAGTAACTTTTGTATCTCCAAGAGAAATTGATCATTTGAAGATCATTGAAAACGTAACAAAGAGCAAAATGACGAAAAGTCCAGTTCCATCTTTCAAAGATGTACTAGCAGGCAATCAGCAGGCTACCATTAATCGCCTAATGGCTATTATTGAGAAAAATGACCATAATGATTATAAGCGTGCAGCCGAAAATTTACTCGAAGACACTGACTCTGTTTCCTTATTAGCAGCGGCATTAAAATTATTAACTAAGGACATTGATGTTACTCCAGTTAAATTAACAGCTGTTGAACCGATACGTGTTAGAAAGCCGCGAACAGATAGAGGCGGCGATAGAAAACGCTATAATGACAGAGGCAGAAGTTCAGGAAATGCTGGTAGAGACAGAAGAGATGGCCGGGAAAGAAGAAGAAGCCGTACAACGAATAAATAATCAGTAGTTGTTTTACAGCCCGTTATTCTGCGATAAATTGGTAAATCTTTATTTTTCCATGTATTTCTTCAAGTGAATTTGGTTAAAATCCTAAATAATTACCCATAATAAGATTTGCAGGGTAATATATTCTGTCACTGATTGATATTTAGGAGGATTAAAATGGCAACAGGTAAAGTAAAATGGTTTA
>NZ_JBALOW010000099.1:5984-8287 GCF_036965085.1 Bacillus sp. JJ1532 | reverse complement strand
TTGTAGGTTTATAAAAAATAGACTGGAGGATATTTACTTGGATAGATAATCCTTTAGAAGAAACCACCTTAAAGTTACTCCAGAATATTACTAAGAATTCGGTGTTGACAAGTTATTATAAAGGCAGCTTGTTTTACTATTGTTACAAAAATATTACACATATGATGTTTTTATAACTAAAGATCGATAACTGGAAGAATAATCCTAACAGTTGTCCCTAATTCGAGCTTGCTCGTGATCATTAGCTTCCCACCATGGAGATTAACAATCTTTTCGACAATCGCAAGCCCCAAACCTGTTCCCCCATCCTTTCTGGTCCTTGCCTTATTTACTCTGAAAAATCGCTGCTTTATTTTATCAATATCTTCAGAAGGAATTCCTATTCCTGTATCCTTCATCTCTATACAGCAGCCTTCCTTTATTTTATAAAGCTCAAGTCTGATTTCTCCTTTGTCAGTGTATCGTATGGAATTGTCCATAATATTTTGGATAACCTGTTCAATCCGGCCTTCATCTCCATTTATTATAATATCCGGATCGAGCTGATATTGGAGGTCTACATTCTTATTCTTCATAATTGGTCCGTACTTCTGCAAAGAGTTTTCAATAATTTGTGCAAGTGGAAGCGGCATTTTTTCCAACTTAAATTCTTCAGAGTCCAGTCGTGAAAGGTCAAGAAGATCACCTACTAGCCGTTCCATTCTTCCTGCTTCCCGATGAATGATATGGACATAGCGATCATGGTCTTCCTTTTTGGCAATCCCAGAAATTAATGCTTCACTATACCCTTTTACATAGCTTATTGGGGTTCTAAGTTCATGGGAGACATTGGCGAGAAACTCTTTTTTCCTTTCGTCCTCTCGTTGAATAGAAGAAGCCATATGATTAAATGCATGGGCAAGCTGACCAATTTCATCTGTTGATTGATTATCGATCTTGATTGAATACTCCCCCTTTGAGACACACTCAGCTGCAGCCTTCATCTCAAGTAACGGTTTTGTCAGCCTTCGGACAAGGATTGTTCCAAAAGAAATAGCAATAATTAAAAATAGAAAGGCCGCCATCATCCATAAATAAGCAAAGTCTGTTGTGACCTCTGAAATTTTTGCTAGCGGTAAATATAAATAAATAATTCCCTCAAGCCTATTTTCATCCAAAAGAGGAATAACTACAGCCATAATTTGCCGATCAAACCGCTCCTCATAACCAATCTTATGTACCGGTTCACCTTTAAGCAGCTGTTCTCTTTCCTTCCCGCTTATTAATGCCTCATAATCGATATCAAAGGGTAAGCAGGCACTTAGCTCCCTGGGATTGCTGACAATAAAAATTTCTGATTCAGATTTTGTTCCATACCATTCAATTCTATCAATTAATTCCTCTGTTAAAGCTCCCCCATCATATTCGCTTGCCAAACGATTTCCTTCCTCTATTAATGAAGTCTCTACATTATTTACATATAGCTTTTCATAAAATAAATAAGAGAGGAAATAGGAATAAATAATCGTAATTAAAATGGCCGCTGTAATGGTGAGCCATAGTTTTTTTGCCAGACTATCGGTAAACTTAAACTTCATTCTGAAGGCACCTCAAATTTATAGCCGATTCCCCATACAGTCTGTATATAATCCCCGACACCAAGCTTCATTCTTAATGTTTTAATATGTGTATCAACCGTTCGAAGACTCCCTATATAATCAATTCCCCAAACTGAGTCAAGAAGCTGTTCTCTGCTCAAAGCCTGTGACTGATGATCAACGAAACATAGGAGAAGTTCAAACTCCTTCAATGTTAAAGATATACTTTGCCCTGCTACTGATACTTTTCTAGCCAATTGATCAATGATTATTTTTCCAACTTGGATATATGAGTCAGTTTTTGTCATACCGCTTCTGCGTAGGACGGCATTAATTCTTGCGACAAGCTCTCCTGGACTAAATGGTTTAACTAGGTAATCATCACCGCCAAGCTGAAGGGCCTGCACTTTGTCCCATTCCTCCCCTTTGGCTGATAAAAAGATGATAGGGATATTATATTTTTCTCTAATCCTCTTACAAACCTCATATCCATCTTCGTCTGGCATCATAATATCAAGAATAATTAAGCTGATGTATGTATCCTTTAGGATGGCATATCCTTCCTCCCCATTAGCAGCAGATAAACAGTGAAAGCCTGAATTCTCCAGATACATTTCAACTAGATGTCTCATATCCTCCTCATCATCAATAATAAGGATATTTAGCTTCTCCATTACCTTCTCTCCCTTAACTGAAGGGCGTTATGAACCCTTCTTAACTACCTTC